>JAGRFO010000137.1:0-10538 GCA_020446005.1 Rhodocyclaceae bacterium
AGAAAAAAGCCTATGATGCGACGCAGTAAGCAAAGTTATCGCTGTTCCTTTTGTGGCCGGGACAAATCCGAAGCCCTCATCCTGATCGCAGGTATCGATGGCCATATTTGTGAGGTCTGTGTGGAACAGGCAGGAGAGATCATCGAAGAAGAGCTCTACGGCGGCAAGCGTAAAGAAGAGGGAAAGAAAGATTTCCTCATTCCGGACAAGATCACCCCCAAGGAGATAAAAAATCACCTCGATCAGTATGTGATCGGCCAGGATGATGCCAAGAAGTTCCTCTCAGTGGCCGTTTATAACCATTACAAACGCCTGCGGCAACCTCGCCACGACGAGATCGAAATCGAAAAGTCCAACATCGTCTTTGTCGGCCAGACCGGCACCGGAAAGACCCTGCTGGCCAAAACGATCGCCAAATTTCTCAACGTCCCCTTCTCTATCGTTGACGCTACCGTCTTTACCGAAGCAGGCTACGTCGGCGAAGATGTGGAAAGCATTCTCAGCCGTTTGCTCCAGGTCTGCGACTACGATGTGGCTTCTGCTGAAAAAGGGATCGTCTACATCGATGAGATCGACAAAATCTCCCGCAAGAGCGACAACCCTTCCATTACCCGCGATGTTTCCGGCGAGGGCGTCCAGCAAGCCATGCTGAAAATGCTGGAAGGGACCGACGTCAACGTTCCGCCTCAGGGCGGGCGTAAACACCCTGAGCAAAAACTCGTCAAAATCAATACCAGCAATATCCTGTTCATCTGTGGCGGCGCCTTCGACGGCCTCGAAAAAGTCATTCGCGACCGCACCGAGCAGGCCGGGATCGGTTTCGGTGCCGAAGTCCGCAGCAAGCAGGGCAAGTCGGTTTCCGACACACTGCTGCAGGTCGAGCCCGAGGATCTGGTCAAGTTCGGGCTGATCCCCGAATTCGTCGGCCGTCTGCCGGTGCTGGCAACCCTGCAGGAGCTGGACGAAGAGGCGCTGGTTCGGATTCTCACCGAACCCAAGAACGCGCTGGTCAAACAGTACGCCAAACTGTTCGCGATGGAAGGCGCAGAGCTGGAGTTCCGTGACGCCGCCCTGCGCGCCATTGCCCGCCGGGCGCTCAAGCGCAGAACCGGGGCGCGGGGTCTGCGTTCGATTCTGGAAGGGACCTTGCTGGACGTGATGTACGACCTGCCGGCCATGGAAAACGTCGAAAAGGTCGTTCTCGATGAAGGCGCCATCGAGGGGACAGCGCAGCCGATCATCCTTTTTGCCGATCAGCAGAAGGTCGCCGGGCTGAATTGATGTGCGTGCCCGGCACGCGTCGTCTTGAAATTACGCCGCGCGTCCTCACCTAGGCTCCTGCCTCCCATTTAAGGAACAAGTCATGTCTGGCACCCAGGAGTTGCCGCAGGAGCAAATGGAGCTGCCGCTCCTGCCGCTGCGCGATGTGGTGGTCTTTCCCCACATGGTCATCCCGCTGTTCGTCGGGCGCCCGAAATCGATCAAGGCGCTCGAGAACGCCATGGACGCCGGCAAAAGCATCCTGCTCGTCGCCCAGAAGTCGGCCGCGCAGGACGAGCCGAGCGTGGACGATCTGTACGAGACCGGCTGCGTCGCCAACATCCTCCAGATGCTCAAGCTGCCCGACGGCACCATCAAGGTGCTGGTCGAGGGGGTGCAGCGGGCGCACATCGATGAAGTCACCGATCACGTCGCCGTGTTCTCCGCCAAGGCCACCCCGATTCCGGTGCGCGAGGGCGATTCGCACGAAGTCGAGGCCATGCGTCGGGCCATCATTGCCCAGTTCGACCAGTACGTGAAACTCAACAAGAAGATTCCGCCGGAGATCCTGACCTCCCTGGGCGGCATCGAAGAGCCTGGCCGGTTGGCCGACACCATTGCCGCGCACCTGCCGCTCAAGCTTGAGCAGAAGCAGCAAGTGCTGGAGATGTTCGATGCGGTCGAACGTCTCGAGAAGCTACTGGCGCAGTTGGAATCCGAACTCGACATCCTGCAGGTCGAAAAGCGCATCCGCGGCCGCGTCAAGCGCCAGATGGAAAAAAGCCAGCGCGAGTACTACCTCAACGAGCAGGTCAAGGCGATCCAGAAAGAGCTCGGCGAGGGCGAGGATGGCGCCGATCTGGAAGAGCTCGACCGCAAGATCAAGGCCTCGGGGATGACCAAGGAGGCCAGCGCCAAGGCCAACAGCGAGCTCAAGAAGCTGCGCCTGATGTCGCCGATGTCGGCCGAGGCCACGGTGGTGCGCAACTACATCGAAACCCTGATCGGCCTGCCCTGGAAGAAGCGTTCGCGCATCCACAAGGACCTGAAAGAGGCGCTCAAGGTGCTCGACGCCGAGCACTACGGGCTGGAGAAGGTCAAGGAACGCATTGTCGAATACCTCGCCGTACAGCAGCGTGTCGACAAGCTCAAGGCGCCGATCCTGTGTCTGGTCGGACCTCCGGGCGTCGGCAAGACCTCGCTGGGGCAATCGATCGCGCGCTCGACCAACCGAAAGTTCGTGCGCATGTCGCTCGGCGGGGTGCGCGACGAAGCCGAGATTCGCGGGCACCGTCGCACCTACATCGGCTCGATGCCCGGCAAGATCCTGCAGAACATGACTAAGGTGGCGGTCAAGAATCCGCTGTTCCTCCTCGACGAGGTGGACAAGATGGGGCAGGACTTCCGGGGCGACCCCTCGTCGGCGCTGCTTGAAGTGCTTGACCCGGAGCAGAACGCGACCTTTGTCGACCATTACGTCGAAGTCGAGTACGACTTGTCGGACGTGATGTTCGTCGCCACCGCCAACACTCTCAACATCCCCGCGCCGTTGCTCGACCGGATGGAGGTGATCCGCCTCTCCGGTTACACCGAGGACGAGAAGATCAACATCGCGCAGCGTTATCTGGTGACCAAGCAGATGCGCAACAACGGGCTCAAGAAAACCGAAATGTCGGTGACTGAAGATGCCCTGCGCGATGTGGTGCGCTACTACACCCGCGAAGCCGGGGTGCGTAGCCTTGAACGCGAAATCTCCAAGATCTGCCGCAAGGTGGTGCGTGCGCTGGTGCTGCGCAGTCGCAGTTCAAAAATCGTGGTCAACGCCAAGAACCTGGACAAATACCTCGGCGTCCGACGCTACACCTTTGGTGTCGCCGAGAAAGAGAACCAGATCGGTCAGGTCACCGGGCTGGCATGGACTGAAGTGGGTGGTGAATTGCTCACCGTTGAAGCGGTGGCGTTGCCCGGTAAGGGCAAAATCATCAATACCGGCAAACTCGGCGAGGTCATGCAGGAATCCATCCAGGCCGCCTTGTCGGTGGTGCGCCGGCGGGCCCATTCGCTGGGCATCGAGGAAGACTTCTATCAGAAGAGCGATGTCCACATTCACCTGCCCGAAGGCGCGATCCCCAAGGACGGTCCCTCCGCTGGCACGGCCATCACCACCGCGCTGGTGTCGGTGCTGACCGGCATTCCGGTGTGTTGCGACGTGGCGATGACCGGCGAGATCACCTTGCGTGGTGAGGTGCTGCCGATTGGCGGCCTCAAGGAGAAGCTGCTGGCCGCGGTGCGCGGTGGCATCCGAAAAGCTTTGATTCCTGAAGAAAACGTCAAGGATCTCGCCGAGATGCCCGAGAACATCAAGAACGCGCTCGAAATCGTGCCGGTGCGCTGGATCGACCAGGTGCTCGCCCACGCGCTTGAGCGGACGCCGCAACCCTTGCCCGAAACCACGCCTGCCGAGGGCGGCAAGGCGGGCGAGCCGGAAGAAGCCAAAGGCGCCCAGAATCTGCGGGCGCACTAAGCACAGTTATCAAGATCACAATGTGAAACAGCCCCGCTCATCTGACCGGGGCTGTTTCTATTAAAAGTCCGCGCGGTCTGTCAGCCGCTCTGGCCCGGAACGATGTCGGGCGGTTCGTTGAGCTGCAGCCAGTAGACACCCAGCTGGCCGACGGCCTGGATGAAACGCTCGAAATCAACCGGCTTGCGGATATAACTGTTGGCGCCCAGACGATAGGCTTCGAGGATGTCCTGCTGCTCCTTCGACGTGGTGAGCACGACCACCGGCAGCAGGGCGGTGCGGTCATGGGCGCGAATCCGGCGCAATACTTCCAGCCCGTCGATGCGTGGCAGCTTGAGGTCGAGCAGGACGACGATCGGCAGCAGTCCCTTGGCGCGATTTTCATGCATGCCTGAGCCGAACAGGTAGTCGAGCGCCTCGACACCATCCCGCGCCACGACCACCGGGTTGGGGATGCCATTCTTGTTGAATGCCCGGAGGGTCAGCGCTTCGTCGTCGGGATTGTCTTCAACGAGCAGGATTGGACGCTCGGTCGCCATTCGCGCTCCAGTGGTCAGAGGGTGAAGAAGAAGGTGGCGCCGCGCTCCACCTGAGCCTCGGCCCACACCCGGCCGCCATGCCGCTGGATGATCCGGCTGACGGTGGCGAGGCCAATGCCGGTGCCGGCAAAGTCCTTGTCGCGGTGCAGTCGCTGAAAGGCGCCGAACAGTTTTTGTGCAAAACGCATATCGAATCCGGCACCGTCGTCTTTCACAAAATACACTGGCCCCTCGTCGCCTTGCAAGCAACCCACCTGGATGTTTGCAACCGGATGATTCGCGGTGAATTTCCAAGCGTTGCGCAGCAGATTGTCGAGCGCGATGCGCAGCAAGTTGCGATCGGCATGAACGTGGATGCCGGCCGCGACATCAAAACGGATGTCCCGCCCGGCGGATTCGGCCAGCAAGTCCTGCCCGATTTCGCGTGCCAGCTCGCCCAGGTCGAAGTCTTCTTTGTGGATTTCGTCGCGGGTGATGCGCGACAGCTTGAGCAAGTCCTCGATCAGGCCCTGCATGCGCCCGGTGGCGTTGCGGATGCGCTGAAGATAGTCCAGCCCGGTGGCGTCGAGGGTGGCGCGGCAATCCTCTTCGAGCATGCGCGAGAAACCGTCGATGCTGCGCAGCGGCGAGGAGAGGTCGTGCGACACCGAGTAGCTGAAGGACTCCAGCTCCTTGTTGGCGACCGTGAGCTCCGCGGTGCGTTCGCGTACCCGGGTTTCGAGGGCGTTGTTGAGGGCGCGGATCTCGCGCTCGGCGGCCATCCGGTCGCTGATGTCGACGCCGATGCCGACCAGATGGCTGATCCCGCGCAGTTCGACCCGGATGATGGTGAACACGTGCGGCACGCCCTGGCCGTCGGCATCGAGCAGGCGCGCTTCGATGGTGTTCTGTTCGGTCCGCAAGGCCTGCATCAGTCCGCCCTGAAAGGCGAGGCGGTCGTCGGGGTGGCACAGATTGCGCACCAGCGAGTTGTTCATGTCGTCGAGGTTGGCGCCGGTAACCCGTTCCAGGTTGAGGTTCCAGCGCACGATGCGGCCGCTGCTCTCCAGCAGGAAGAAGACCCCCGGCAGGCTCTTGATGATCGCGTCGGACAGATCGCGCACCTCGCGCAGCGCGGCGCTGGTGGCCTTGAGCCCGGTGATGTCGGCAAAAATCCACAGCGCGCCGTCTTCCGGCCGCTCGGGGTTCACCCGCCGACCGGTCACGTAAAACCATTTGCTGCTGTCGTTGTGCAGGCGCAGCTGCATCTCGCGGGTGATCTGTGGGGCGCTGGCGAGCGGGTCCTCATCGCAGCCTAGCAGCGTGGTCAGCGGGACGCCGATCGCATCGCCGTTTTCGAACAGTTCGCCAAAGCGCTGGTTGGTGCTCGCGATGTGGCCGTCTTCGACAAACACGATGCCCACCGGCACGTTGTCGAGAATCGCCTGTTTTTCGGTCAGCAGCGCGCGGATGCTCTCCTGCGCCTGGCGCTGATCGGTGATGTCGCTGTTGGCGCCGGCAAAGCGCACCACCTGGCCCTTGTCGTCCCACACCGCCTCGCCGCGCCCGCGAAACCAGCGATAGCGCTGGTCGCGATGGCGCAGGCGGTAGGTGACGTCGTAGGCCTCGCGGGTGGCGAAATGGTGCTGCACCGCGGCCTCGATCCGGTCGCGGTCGTCGGGGTGAATGAGTTCGATGAACACCTCGCGGCGGTTGGCCATCTCGTCGTCGCGGTAGCCGAGCAACTGCTTGAAACGCGGCGAGAGGTAGTAGCGGCCGGTCTTGAGGTGCCAGTCCCAAATCCCGTCGGATGAGCCGCGGATCGCGTAATACAGCCGCTCCTCGCTCTCGCGCCGCGCCGCTTCGGAGAGCTTCTGGGCGTGGATGTCGGTGATCGAGCCGGCATAGCGGTAGGCCTTGCCGTTGGCGTCCCAGCGCGCCTGGCCGCGACCGCGAAACCAGCGATGGCTGCCGTCGCGCCGGCGCAGGCGGTACTCCTCGTCGAACGGCGTTTGCTGTTCGAGGTGTTCGTACTGCGCGCTCAGCACGCGCTCGCGGTCGTCGGGGTGGAGGGCGGTCGAGAAGAAAAAGCCGCGGCGGAATTCCGCCTCGTCCTGATAGCCGAGCAGTTCCCGGAATCGCGCCGAAAAATACACTTCGTTGGCGAGCAGATCCCAGTCCCAGATGCCGTCGCTGCTGCCTTCGACCACCAGCGACAGGCGGTCGTCCTTGCCCCGCAGGCGCTGCAACTGTTCGGCCAGTCGCTCGGCGAGGCGGTTGAAGGTGCGGGCCAGCTCGCCGATCTCGTCGTCGCGTTGATCGGTGACGCGCGCGTTCAGGTCCCCGCGGTAAAAGCGCTTGCTGGCATCGCGCAGGCGTTTGAGGCGCGCCGTGATGCCGAGGGTGAGCAGGGCAATCAGCACCGACGAAAAGCCGATCGCGATCAGGCTGACGATCAGCGTCTGGCTGATGTAGCGCTGGCGCAGTTCGGCAATGCGTTGGGTTGAGAAACTGTAGTGCGCCCGGCCGACGGTCTGGTTGCTGGCGGTGAGGATGAGCTCGTCGGCGTGCTGTGCCGCTTGCGTGGCAGTTGGCGTGGCGGCGTTGGTCAGCGCCTTGCCGTCGACATCCTCGATGCGCAGGCTGTTTAGCCCCTCTTCGAGCAGTGTCTGGCGGGCGATGTCGTCGAGTTGCGCCACATCGCGCGCCGCCACCGGACGGCTCAGCGCTGCGGTGAGCAAGCGTTTGACGCGGGCATTCATGCCCTCGATTTCGGCGTCGAGACTGCGGTCGACCAGATGCCACCCGGTGCCGGCAATCAGGCCGATCGCCAACACCTGCACGCACACCACCACCGCAACGAGTTTTGCGCGCAGGCCAAAACTGTTGCGGAGCGCGGCCATGATCAGGCCCCGCGGAAGGCGGTCGGCCGGGGGCTGACCGGCCTCACGGCAACTGCTCCGCGTGCAGCAAGAACACCTTGTCTTCGGCGTGCGCGTCGGCAATCCAGATGAACGGTAGTTCGGGGAAGGCGGCCTCAACCAGCGCGCGGTTGTGCCCGACTTCGACCATCAGCAGACCGTGGTCGGTGAGGCGCTGGCGCGCGCCGGCGATGAGCCTGCGTACGATGTCGAGCCCGTCGTCGCCGGCGGCCAGCGCCATCGCCGGTTCGTGACGATACTCCGCCGGCAGCGCGGCCATGTCGGCGGTGGTGACGTAGGGCGGATTGCTCAGGATGAGGTCGTAGCGCGTCTCGCCCAGCGGCGCGTAGAGGTCGCCCCGGTGAAGGGTGACGCGCGCTTCCAGCCCGTAGGCGGCGACGTTTTCGGCGGCCACCTCGAGCGCGTCGGGCGACAGGTCGACCGCGTCGACCTGGGCTGCGGGAAAAGCCTCCGCCATCAGGATCGCCAGGCAGCCCGAGCCGGTGCACACATCGGCCACGCGGGTGAGTGACCAGGGGTCTTCGACCCACGGGGCGAGCCCTTCGTCGAGCAAGGCGGCGAAATAGGAGCGCGGGATGATGACCCGCTCGTCGACGCTGAAACGGTAGCCGCCCAGCCACGCCTCGCCGGTGAGGTAGGCGGCCGGCAGGCGGCTGTCGACGCGGCGTTCGATCAGCTCCAGCAGGGCGATGCGCTCCTCGATCGGGATGCAGGCGTCGAGGAAGGGCTCCAGTCGGTCGAGCGGCAGGGCCAGCGCGTGGAGCAGGAGGTACACCGCTTCGTCCCACGCGTTGTCCGAGCCGTGGCCGAAGAACAGGCCACCGCGGTTGAAGCGGGTGACCGCGTAGCGCAGCCAGTCGCGCAGGGTGACCAGCTCGACCAGCGGGCCGCTGTGGTCGTGATCGTCGTCGATGGCGTCGTGTTCGGAGCTCATGATGCCGGCAGCAGTAGGTTTTCGAGGCAGCGGGTGTAGACCGCGCTGAGCGGGTCGATGGCGTCGAGCGCGACGCACTCGTCGATCTTGTGGATGGTGGCGTTGACCGGTCCGAACTCGACCACCTGATCGCAGATGGCGGCGATGAAGCGTCCGTCCGAGGTGCCGCCGGTGGTGGAGATCGCGGTCTCGATGCCGCATTCGCTGCGGATCGCGGCCGAAACAGCCTCCACCAACGTGCCGCGCGGAGTGAGATAGGGCTGGCCGGAAAGGTGCCAGTCCAGTGTGTATTCCAGGCCGTGGCGGTCGAGAATCTCGTGCACCCGCGCCTTGAGCCCGGCGTCGGTGGAGGCCGAGGAGAAGCGGAAGTTGAAGCGCACCTCGACGCTGCCCGGGATGACGTTGCTCGCGCCGGTGCCGCCGGCGATATTGGAGATCTGCCAACTGGTGGGCGGGAAGTAGTCGTTGCCCGCGTCCCACACTGTGGCGGCCAGTTCGGTCAACGCCGGTACGGCCTGGTGAATCGGGTTTCGGGCCAGATGCGGGTAGGCGATGTGGCCCTGGATGCCTTTGACCACCAGCTTGCCCGAGAGGCTGCCGCGGCGGCCGTTCTTGACCATGTCGCCAAGGCGCTCGACCGAGGTCGGCTCGCCGACGATGCAGTAGTCGAGCCGCTCGCCGCGCGCGCGCAGCGCTTCGACCACGGCGATGGTGCCGTCGGTGGCGTCGCCTTCCTCGTCGGAGGTGAGCAGCAGCGCGATGCGGCCGGGGTGGTCGGGGTGCGCGGCGACGAAGGCTTCGATGGCGGTGACGAAGGCGGCCAGCGAGGTTTTCATGTCTGCCGCGCCGCGCGCGAACAGGTGGCCGTCGCGTTCGGTGGGCTCGAAGGGGTCGGAGCGCCAGCGCTCGACCGGGCCGGTGGGCACCACGTCGGTGTGGCCGGCGAACACCACCCGCGGGCCGGTGCTGCCGCGTTGCGCCCACAGGTTGGAGGTGCCGTTGCGGTCGAGCCGCTCCAGCGTGAAGCCGAGCGGGGCCAGGCGTGCGCCGATCAGGTCGAGGCAGCCGGCGTCGTCGGGGGTGGTCGAGCGGCGGCGGATGAGCGCCTGCGCGAGCGCCAGCGTGGGGGAGGCGGTGGTCATGCGTGGGGTGGTCGGCAGGTCAGTTGTCGTCGAGGTTGAGCGAAAACTCGCTGAACGAGGCGCCATCGGGCTGGGTGGCTTCGAAGTCGATGATCGCCGGGCGTTTGCGCTGTTCCGGTTCATCCTTGGCGTTGCCGCCGATCTGCGAGTTGTTGATCAGCCACGACAGGTTGGTGGGCGAGTCGGCGTGCGACAAGGCTTCGTCAAGGGCGATGATGTTCTCGCGGAAGAGACGGAAGAGGTCTTGCTCGAAGGTTTGCGAGCCCGGCGCGAGGCTTTGTTCCATCGCCTCCTTGACGCCGCTGATCTCGCCACGCTCGATCAGTTCGGCGACGTGGCGGGTGTTCATCAGCAGCTCGACCGCCGGCAGGCGCGCGCCGTCCGGGCGGCGCACCAGGCGCTGCGAGATGATGCACTTGAGCGCCACCGCCAGATCGAGATAGAGCAGCGGGCGATTCTCCAGCGGGAAGAAATTGACGATGCGGTTGAGCGCGTGGTGCGCGTTGTTGGCGTGCAGAGTGGCCAGGCACAGATGGCCGGTCTGGGCGTAGGCGAGGGCGGCCTGCATGGTTTCCTGGTCGCGGATCTCGCCGATCAGGATGCAGTCCGGGGCCTGGCGCATGGCATTCTTCAGCGCCTCGCCCCAACTCAGGGTGTCGATCCCGATTTCGCGCTGGTTGATGATCGATTTTCGGTGCTTGAACAAGTATTCGATCGGGTCTTCGATGGTCAGGATGTGACCGTTGCGGTTACGGTTGCGGTGGTCGATCATCGACGCCATGGTGGTCGATTTGCCGGAACCGGTGGCACCGACCACCAGCACCAGACCGCGTTTTTCCATGATCACGTTGGCCAGGGTATCGGGCAGCTTGAGACTCTCTAGGGTGGGGATGTCGCCCTGGATGAAACGCACCACGATCGCCACGCTGTTGCGCTGCCAGAACAGATTGACACGGAAGTTGCCCAGATCGCGGCGGCCAAAGGAGAGGTTTATCTCCTTGCTTGTCTCGAAGCGTTCGATTTGCTCCGGTGACATGATCTCGTAGGCCATGCGCTTGATCATGGCCGGCTCCATCGACTGCTGGTTGATGGGCAGGGTCTCGCCTTCGATCTTGATGTGGATCGGCACCCCGGCGGTGATGAAGATGTCCGATGCGCTTTTTTCGGCCATCAGGTTGAACAGCTTGTCGAGAATCATCGCTTCATCTTCCGCGTCAT
>JAGRFO010000137.1:10602-11026 GCA_020446005.1 Rhodocyclaceae bacterium
TCGTTGATGCCGGTCTTGGCGCGGGTCTGCGCGTCCACGCGCTTGACGATGACCGCGCAATACAGGCTGTACTTGCCGTCTGCCGAGGGCAGGCTGCCAGGCACCACGACCGCGCCGGAAGGCACCCGACCGTAGCTGAACTGGCCGGTTTCACGGTCGTAGATCTTGGTGCTCTGGCCGATGTACACCCCCATCGAAATGACGGCATTCTCTTCGACAACGACACCTTCGACGATTTCTGAACGCGCGCCGACGAAGACATTGTCCTCGATGATCACCGGCCCGGCCTGCACCGGTTCAAGCACGCCGCCGATGCCCACCCCGCCCGACAGGTGGACGTTTTTGCCGATCTGCGCGCAGGAGCCGACGGTGGCCCAGGTATCGACCATCGTGCCTTCATCGACATAGGCGCCGAGGTTGACGA
>JAGRFO010000138.1 GCA_020446005.1 Rhodocyclaceae bacterium
CCTGGCCGATGATGATGGGGCCGGCGCCGATGATCAGAATGCTGTGCAGGTCAGAACGTTTGGGCATGCTTGCCTCGAAATTTCAAAATGCGGAGGTGACGATCCTTGTGGGGGCGGCGGCGCGTGCCACCGCCGTCAACTCACTGGCGCGCATCCATCAGTGCGATGAAGCGGTCGAACAGGTAGGCCACGTCGTGCGGCCCCGGGCTGGCTTCCGGGTGCCCCTGAAAGCTGAACGCCGGCGCGTCGGTACGCTCGATGCCTTGCAGGCTGCCGTCGAACAGCGACACATGAGTGGTCCGCAGCGTGGCCGGCAGGGTGTCGGTATCGACCGCGAAACCATGGTTCTGGCTGGTGATCATCACCTGCCCGCTGTCGAGATCCTTGACCGGATGGTTGGCGCCATGATGGCCGAATTTCATCTTGGCGGTGCGGGCGCCAGAGGCCAGCGCCAGCAGTTGATGCCCCAGACAGATGCCGAAAGTCGGCAGCCCGGCGGCAACGATCTCGCGGATTGCCGCGATGGCGTAGTCGCACGGCTCCGGATCGCCAGGGCCGTTGGAGAGGAACACCCCGTCAGGCCGCAGCGCCATCACCTCGGCGGCCGGGGTCTGCGCCGGCACCACGGTCAGCCGGCAGCCGCGGCTGGCGAGCATGCGCAGGATGTTGCGCTTGACGCCGTAGTCGTAGGCCACCACATGAAAGCGCGGCGCCGCTTGCGCACCGTAACCGCCTTCCAGCGACCACTCGGTTTCGTGCCATTCATGCGCGGCGTCGGCGCTCACCTCACGCGCCAGATCCATGCCGGCCAGACCGGGGAAGGCGCGCGCGGCGGCCAGCGCGGCGGCCTTGTCGATCGCACCATCCGGCCCGGCGGTGACGATGCAGCCGGCCTGCGCCCCCTTCTCGCGCAACACGCGGGTCAGTTTGCGGGTATCGATGTCGGCGATCGCCACGATGTTCTCATCGCGCAGATAAGCGTCGAGGGTCTTGCCCATGCGCCAGTTGGAGGCGCGCAGCGGCAGATCGCGGATCACCAGCCCGGCGGCATGCACGCGGGCGGCTTCAACATCTTCATCATTGACGCCGGTATTGCCGATATGCGGATAGGTCAAGGTGACGATCTGGCGCGCGTAACTCGGATCGGTGAGGATTTCCTGATAGCCCGACATGGCGGTATTGAAGACCACCTCGCCGACCGTCTGACCGGCCGCGCCGATCCCCGTGCCGCAAAAAACCGTCCCGTCGGCAAGGACGAGGATGGCGGGCGCAAATTGAGTCACGGCAAAACTCCTGATTCCGGTGCGAGCGTTGATGGGAACAGCGTCGATGCGCTTGACGCGCGTTAAAAACGGGACGGTCCGACGACCCGCCCCGCGCGTTCCATCAACATGAGAATGCGGCGATTCTAGCCAATTTGCCCCACCCAAGCAACGCAAGCGCTTGCTTGCTGCAACGCAACCTAGTGCGTCGCGAAAGCCACCTTGCGCAGCGCCGTCGCCAGCCGGTTGAGGGTATCGAGCATCGTCGGCAGCGCCTTGCGGGCGGCGTCGATGTCGTTGGCCTTGGCCGCCTGTTCGACCGCCGAGGCGGCATCCAGCGCAGGGCCGGCATTGAACACCCCGACCGAGCCCTTGAGCCGGTGGGCTGTCGCCATCAGCGTGGCGCAATCGCCTTGCGCCGCCGACGCCTTGAGCGTATTCAGGTTGCCCGACAGATCCGCGAAGAAGATTTCCACCAGCTGCTTGAGGGCATCGGTATCGCCATCGAGCAGTTCCAACGTCTGATCGAGGTCGAGGTCGCTTCGCTCACCAACCTTTGACGCTTCTTCCAGCAGCCCCACTTCCGGCCCATCATCGTCGCCGACGTTGATGCGACAGACCCGCTCGATGGCGGCAAACAGCTCCTTGGGCTTGATCGGCTTGGTCACGTAATCGTCCATCCCGGCTTCCAGACAGCGCAGGCGGTCGCCTTCCATGGCGTGGGCGGTCATCGCCACGATCGGCACCGGCTGCCAGTTGCCGCCGGCCGCCCAACTGCGTCGCGCCTCGCGCGCGCGGATCGCCTGGGTGGCCTCGATGCCGCCCATCACCGGCATCTGCACATCCATCAACACCACGTCAAAGCTCTTGTCGTCGAGCAGTTCGAGCGCCTCCTCGCCATGCGACGCCAGCGTGACGCGGTGGCCGGCCTTGCTGAGCATCTTGGTGGCCACCGTCTGATTGACCGGGTTGTCCTCGACCAGCAGGATGTCGAGCGAATCGTCGCGCGCCTGGCTCAGGCGGGTCAGGGTGAGCTCCGGATCGAATGCGAACAGCGCGTCCTCGGCGCTGGCTGGGCCCGCCAGCGCCGACTGCATCACCTCGGCCACATCATCGGCCGAGAAGGGCTTGACCAGCCGCGAGTTCAAGCCCAGCACCCGGCACTTCTCGGAATCCGCGCGCTGGGTGTGGGTCCGCATCATCACCACAATCCGGTCGAGCCACTCGGTGTCGGCCTTGAAGCGCTCGGCCAGACCAAAGCCACCCGGCGCTGCCATGGCGGCATCGACGAAAACGAAATCGTAGGGCTGGAAGGCGGCCTCCGCCGACTTGAGCGCGTCGGTCATCGCCTCGCCGTTCGCCACGCTGACGCAATGCATGCCCCAGCCGGCGAGCATCGCGGCCAGCACCTTGGCCACCACCGGGTTGGATTCGACCACCAGCGCGCGGCGCGCATCGAGCATTGGACGCGCATCGCGCGCCGGCCGGGCGACCACCGGCAGCGCCATGGTGAAGGTGAAGGTGCTGCCCTGCCCTTCCTTGCTGGTCACGGTCAGCTCGCCGGACATCATCGTCACCAGCCGCTGGCAGATCGCCAGCCCCAGCCCGGTGCCGCCGAACTTGCGGGTGGTCGAACTGTCGGCCTGGGAAAAAGCGCCGAAGATGTCGGCCAGCTTGTCCTCGGCGATGCCGATGCCCGAATCGCTCACCGCGACCTCGAGATTGGCCACCCCGTCGTGCTCGCCGAGGAGGCGAACCCAGATCGCGATTTCGCCCTGCTGGGTGAATTTGATCGCATTGCCGACCAGATTGAGCAGCACCTGCCGGATGCGTCCGGGGTCGCCGCGCAGCACGGCGGGCACCTCCGGGGCCACCTGATAGACCAGTTCGAGATCTTTTTGCTGGGCGCGCAGGGCCAACGCGTTGATGGTGTCGGAGACCATCGAGCGCGGCGAGAAGTCGATGTTCTCAAGCCCCATCTTGCCGGCTTCGATCTTCGAGAAATCGAGGATGTCGTTGAGAATCGTCAGCAAGGCCTCGCCGGACGATTTGACGCTGTTGAGATAGTCGCGCTGCTCGGCGTCAAGTGGCGTATCGAGCGCCAGTTCGGTCATCCCGATGATGCCGTTCATCGGGGTGCGGATCTCGTGGCTCATGTTGGCCAGAAAGTCGCTCTTGGCGCGGCTGGCCGCCTCGGCCGCGTCGCGCGCGTCCAGCAGTTGCGCCTCCGCCTCGCGCGCGCGGGTCACGTTTTCGTAGGTGCCAATCATGCGCGACCAGCGTCCATCCGGCCTGCGGTCGTAGGCCCGCCCGCGGGCCTGGAACCACACCGTCTCACCCTGCTTGCCGAAGGTGCGGAACAGCAGATCGAAGGCGGGCGTCTCGCCACGCAGATGTTCGCGCAGCACGGAGGGGAAACGCGCCAGATCTTCCGGGTCGATTCGCTGGAGCCAGTGGTCAAAATCGCTGTCGATCTCGTCCTCGCCAAAGCCCAGCGCCGCGCGCCACAACCCGTCGACGGTCAAGCGCTCCCCGTCCAGATCCCATTCCCACAGCCCCATGCCGGAATTGCGGATGGCCAGCGCCAGACGCTCCTCGGCGCAGTCGCGGCCGCGCGACGCGGCGATCAGGGCAGCATCGCAGGCGGCAACGAAGCGGGCCAGCTTTTGTGCGGTTTCCGGCGCAACGCCGCTGCGCATCAGGCAGGCGTCAACCGACTCGCCCGGCTGGGCGTCGAGATGCTGATCCAAAAGGGACTGGAGCGCGTCGCCACTCACCTCAGCGCTCCAGGGCGGACGCCCGAGTGCACACCGCGCCTGCCAGGATGTTGCCTGAAATCACTCACCCGTCTCCCCGAAACCGCACCGTCAGTGCGTTTCGTGACCCCACCAAGGCGCCATCGAAACGCACGCATCACCGCTCAGTATCGGAAAAACCCGGGCCATCTTTAGCGGCCCGGATGCGCTCAGCGCAGGCCGAGAACGTCCTGCATGTCGAACAGGCCGTGATCGCGCGTCGCCAGGAATCGCGCCCCACGCAGCGCGCCGCGCGCATACGAGGCCCGGCTGCCGGATTTGTGGGTGATCTCGATGCGCTCGCCCATGCCGGCGAACAGCACCGTGTGGTCGCCCACCACGTCGCCGCCCCGGATGGTCGAGAAACCGATGGTGGCATCCTCGCGCACGCCGGTGACGCCCTCGCGGCCGTAGATCGCGCATTCGTCGAGATTGCGGCCCAGCCCGCGGGCGACGATCTCACCCATCCGCAGCGCGGTGCCCGATGGGGCGTCGACCTTGAGCCGGTGGTGAGCTTCGATGATCTCGACGTCGTAGCCCTGGTCGAGAATCCGCGCCGCCACTTCGAGCAGCTTGAACACCGCATTGACCCCCACCGCCATGTTCGGCGCGAACACCACCGGGATGGTCTGCGCCGCCTCGGCGATCTGGGCCTTTTGCGCCGCATCGAAGCCGGTAGTGCCAATCACCATCGCCTTGCCCTGCCGACGCGCCTCGGCCAGATGCCCCAGCGTCCCGGCGGGCAAGGTGAAGTCGATCACGCAATCGGCCGCCGCCACCGCCGCCGACACGTCGTCGGTGATCAAAACCCCGCACGGCCGGGCCACCAGCTCGCCCGCATCGCGCCCGATGTGCGGGCTGCCGGCGCGGTCGAAGACGGCCGCCAGTTCGATGTCTCCGGCGTCGAGCGCCGCCTCGACCAGCATCCGCCCCATGCGTCCGCCGCCCCCAGCGATCGCGACCTTTGTCTTGGCTGTTGTCATCGGCCCGCTCCCTTACGACTTCTCGTCACCGGCCGGCGGCGCGCCCAGGTCGATTTCCTGCACCTTGCGCTGGGGCTCGGCGGCGGGCGCGGCGTCGGCACTCGCCGCGGTCACGTCGCCATCGACGCGCACCAGCTGGTCGTTGTCGAAATACACCGTGAGCACGCGCTGCTCGGCTTCTTCATGACCGGCCGTAAAGCGATACACGTAGTCCCAGCGATCGGCGTGGAACACGTCGTTGAGCACTGGCGTGCCGAGGGCGTAGCGGACCTGGTCGCGGCTCATCCCCTTCTTGAGCTGCGACACCATCTCCTGGGTCACGTAATTGCCCTGACGCACGTCGATGCGGTAGGGGCGCAGTTTGTCGGTCACGCCGCAGCCGGCCACAAATAACGTCAGCATGGCGGCGCACAGGAAGGCAGATTTGGATCGCATGATGGGCTTGGTTGGGCGCGCGCGTGAACGCGCGTTCTCAGAAAAGGGCAAAAAATATATCATACTGCCCAACCCGACTTTTCGTGGCAGCCCTTGTCACACGCCCTGGACATCGCCATGCCTTCGAATACGCAGAACCTCAAGAACATCGGCCTCAAGGCCACGCTGCCACGGCTGAAAATTCTCGAACTGTTCCAGCAGACCGACATGCGCCACCTGACGGCGGAAGACGTCTACCGCCTGCTGATGAACGAAAACATCGACATCGGCCTCGCCACGGTGTACCGGGTGCTGACCCAGTTCGAGCAGGCCGGCCTGCTGGAGCGCCACCATTTCGAATCCGGCAAGGCCGTGTTCGAACTCAACGAAGGGCAGCACCACGATCATCTGGTGTGCGTCGAATGCGGCGCGGTGGAAGAGTTTTTCGATCCGCAGATCGAGGCCCGCCAAAACAGCATCGCCGCCGAGCGCGGCTTTACGGTCAAGGAACACGCGCTGTATCTGTACGTGGAATGCAAGCGCGAGCAGTGTTCCAACCGCGACCGCCAGAACGACAACAACAAGTAAGCCGCGGATTCAGCGCGCCCGTCCGAGCATCTCGGCGGCGTGATCGCGGGTGGTGTCGGTGATGTTCACCCCGCCGAGCATACGCGCGATCTCCCCGATCCGCGCCTCGGGGTCGAGCACCGCCACGGTGCTCAGCGTCTCGCCATCGCGCTCCTGCTTGGCGATCGACCACTGCCAGTCGGCCTGCGCCGCGACCTGCGGCAAGTGAGTCACGCACATCACCTGACGCTGGCTGCCCAGATCGGCCAGCATGCGCCCGACGATCTCCGCCACCCGCCCACCGATGCCAACGTCCACCTCGTCGAAGATCAGCGTCGGGGTGGCTGCGGCGCGGCTCATGATCACCTGGATCGCCAGCCCGATGCGCGACAGTTCGCCGCCCGACGCCACCTTGCCCAGCGGCCGCAGCGGCTGGCTGGGGTTGGCGGCGACGCAGAATTCGATGCGCTCGTCGCCGTGTGCGCTACCCTCCGGCAGCGCTTCGAGCTGCACCTCGAAACGTCCGCCGCTCATCGACAGACGCTGCATCGCCTCGCTCACCTGGGCGGAAAGCGCCGTGGCGACCGGCGCGCGCGCGGCGCTCAGCTCGCCGGCCAGCGCACGATAATCGGCCTCGGCCTCGGCGGCACGCGCCGCCAGCGCGGCCGGGTCGGCCGCCTCGGACAGATCCGCGAGTCGTTGCCGGCACTCGAGCAGCAAGGCCGCCAAACCGTCTGGCGGCACGCGATACTTGCGCGCCATGTCGGTGACGCTGCCGATGCGCGCTTCGATCTCGGCCAAGCGCTGCGGATCGAGATCGAGCCCGTCGCGATAACGGCGCAGGCCATGCAGGGCTTCGTCGGCCGCGATCGCCGCGCTGGCCAGCAGCTCCTGCGCGGCGCCGAGCGCCGGATCGATATTGGCCAGATCGGCCAGCCGGGACGAGAGCATCTCCAGCGACGACACCAGCGGCGCCTCGCCCTCCTCCAGCGCCGCGACCGCCATCGACGCGCCCTCGATCAGACTGGCCGCATGGCCCAGACGGGCGTGCTCAAGATTAAGCTCGTCCCAGGCATCCTTCTCGAAACCCAGCGCTTCAAGTTCGTCGACCTGCCAAGCCAGCAATTCACGCTCGCGCGCGCTGCCCTCGGCAGCGGCCTGCGCCGCGGCACAGGCGCGCTGGGCGTCGAGCCAGCGCTTCCAGGCCGCGGCGACCCGCTCGACCAGCGCGTCGAGCCCGGCGTAGCGGTCGATCAGCGCGCGCTGGGCATCGCTGCGCAACAGGGCGTGGTGAGCATGCTGGCCGTGGATGTCGGCCAGCCA
>JAGRFO010000139.1 GCA_020446005.1 Rhodocyclaceae bacterium
GGGGCCACGATTTCCGCCCCGAATACCTGCAGCTGTCGGTGCTCAGCGAGCGCTTCCCCGGCGTGCCGCGCATCGCGCTGACCGCCACCGCCGACGCCCAGACCCGCGAGGAGATCGCCGCCCGCCTCGCGCTGGCCGACGCGCGGCGCTTCGTCGCCAGCTTCGACCGCCCCAACATCCGCTACCGGATGGTCGACAAGGACGGCCCGCGCAAGCAGTTGCTCGACTTCGTCCACGAACACCCCGGCGAGGCCGGCATCGTGTACTGCCTGTCGCGGCGCAAGGTCGAGGAGACCGCCGCCTGGCTGGTCGAACAAGGCATCGGCGCGCTGCCCTATCACGCCGGGCTGGGGGCAGAACTGCGCGCCGAAAACCAGCAACGCTTCCTGCGCGAGGACGGCATCGTGATGGTCGCCACCATCGCCTTCGGGATGGGCATCGACAAGCCCGATGTGCGCTTCGTCGCCCATCTCGACCTACCGCGCAGCATCGAGAGCTACTATCAGGAGACCGGACGCGCCGGACGCGACGGCCTGCCCGCCGAGGCCTGGATGGCGTGGGGCGCGGCCGATGTGGTGCAGCAGCGCCGGATGATCGACGAATCCGACGGCAGCGAGACCTTCAAGCGCCTCGCCGGCAGCCGCCTCGACGCGCTAGTCGCGCTGGTCGAGGCCACCGACTGCCGCCGCCAGCACCTGCTGAGCTACTTCGGCGAAGCCGCCCCGCCCTGCGGCAACTGCGACAACTGCATCGACCCGCCCAAGACCTGGGACGCCGGCGAGGCCGCCCGCAAGGCGCTATCTTGCGTGTTCCGCACCGGCCAGCGCTACGGCGCCGGCCACCTCATCGACGTGCTGCGCGGCGAGCGCACCGACAAGGTGATCGAGCGCGGCCACGACAGCGTGACCACCTTCGGCATCGGCGCCGAGATTGACGACAAGACCTGGCGCGCCGTGTTCCGCCAGCTGGTGGCGCGCGGGCTGCTGGCAGTCGACCACGAGCGCTTCGGCGCGCTCACCCTCGACGAGAGCGCCCGCCCGGTGCTGCGCGGCGAGGAAGGCTTCGAGATTCGGGTGCCCAGCAAGAAGAAGCGCCTCAAGGCCGGCCGCGGCGGCATCGTGCCGACCGGCGCCGAGGCCGAGCTGTTCGAGCGGCTGCGCGCCTGGCGGGCCGACGCCGCGCGCGAGCGCAACGTGCCGGCCTACGTCATCTTCCACGACGCCACCCTGCAGGAGATTGCCGTGCGCAAGCCGCAGAACCTGGCCGAGCTGGGCGCGGTGTCCGGCATCGGTGACCGCAAGCTCGACGCCTACGGCCCCGATCTGATCTCCCTGCTCACCGCCTGAATCGCAATAAAAACGGCCGCACGCAGCGGCCGTTGCAAGCTTCAGCTGACGTCGCCGCTTCAGGCCACGCCAAGCAACTCCACTTCGAACACCAGCGTGGCATTGGGCGGGATCAC
Organism: Rhodocyclaceae bacterium; assembly: GCA_020446005.1. Lineage (GTDB taxonomy): Bacteria > Pseudomonadota > Gammaproteobacteria > Burkholderiales > Rhodocyclaceae > Nitrogeniibacter. The sequence goes on from JAGRFO010000139.1 coordinate 1,463, forward strand.
CCCGCCGGCGCCACGCGCGCCGTAGCCGAGCTGGGGCGGAATGGTGAGCTTGCGGGTGCCGCCGACCTTCATCCCCTGCACGCCTTCATCCCAGCCAGCGATGACGTGGCGCGCGCCCAGCGGGAAAACGAAGGGGTCGTTGCGATCCTTGCTGGAATCGAACTTGCTGCCGTCGGTCAGCCAGCCGGTGTAATGGACGGTGACCCGCTTGCCGGCCTCGGCCAGCGCGCCCTCGCCGACGACGACTTCCTCAATGACCAGCCCGCTGGCGGTCGTGGTGCTTTCAGACATGTTCACTCCTCGATTAAGCGAGCGCGCATTGTACCGGCTACTGCCCGCGCAGCCGCGCGAAGTGCTGGCGGAACTTGGCCAGCTTGGGCGCGACCACGACCTGGCAATACGGCTGGTAGGCGTTGCGGGCGAAGTAATCCTGGTGATAATCCTCGGCCGGCCAGAAGCGCTCGGCGCCGGCCAGCTCGGTGACGATCGGATCGGGGAAGGCCTTGGCGAAAGTAAGCTCGTCGATCAGCGCGCGGGCAAGCTCGGCCTGCGCCGCGTCCTGCGCGAAGATCACCGAGCGGTACTGGGTGCCCACATCGTTGCCCTGGCGGTTGAGGGTGGTCGGGTCGTGCAGCACGAAAAAGATTTCAAGCAAGGTGCGAAAGCTCACCTGCGCGGGGTCGAAGCTGATCCGCACCACCTCGGCATGGCCGGTGCGCCCGGCGCACACCGCGTGGTAGTCCGGCGCCTCAACGCTGCCACCGCAGTAGCCGGAAACCACCTCGCCCACCCCCGCCACCTCGCGATACACCGCCTCCAGACACCAGAAGCAGCCGCCGCCGAGCACTGCCGTTTCGCTTGTCGCCATGGGTGTTCTCCCAATCCGTGAATGGCGCTTCGACCGCGCTCAGGGCGAGGGGTTCGCGCTACCCGGGAACACCGCCTCGGTCCAGTGCGCGCTGGCGTAGGCCATCACCGGCAGCACGATCAGCAAGGTCGGCAGCAGGAAGATGCCCGCCATCACCGTCACCGCCAGCACCGCCGCCCACAACAGATGCGCCACCGGCGAGCGTCCCACCGCACGCACGCTGGCGCTCACCGCGCTCACCAAGGTGCCTTCCCCGCGGATCAGCAGCGGCACGGCATGGACGGTGACCACATACACGATCAGCGCCAGCACGCCGCCCATGATCGCCGCGCCGAAGTGAAAGCGCAGCAGCTGCGAGGTGGTCGGGATGATCGACAGCCAGGTCGCGTGGCGGTCGCCGACCATGAAACTGTAGAGCGTGCCCGCATCGGTGAGCCAGATCAGCACGATGAAAACGCAGAAAACGCCCATCACCCACACCGGCCGCAGGGCATGGCGCATCGCGCCATAGGCGGTGCCCAGACTCACCGGCCGGCCGGCCCGCCGGGCCTCGCGCAGGGCAAAGAAACCGGCCAGCGCGACCGGGCCAAAAATCATGAAACCGCCAACCAGCGGCGGCACCATCGGCGCCAGCCCGGACTCCACCAGCACCGTGATCATCAGCAAGCCGGTGATCACGAAGCTGGCCGCGAAGCCCATGCTGACCGCCGACAGCCCCTGAAAATCACGCCACCCGGCGCGAATCACGGCCCCGATGGCGGCCACCGGGATTTTCTGCGGAAGACCATGAACGGACATGCCCACCTCGGATCGCAAAAAGTTTCATTGTCATGGCGGCCCCGGCGCCCGCACACGACCTGGATCAAGCCCCGGTTAGCGGAAACTCAGCGACCAGCGCAGATCGACCGCGTTGTCGGTGCCGGCGCGACCGATCAGTGACACCCGCCGGCTGAGCTGCTGAGTCAGCTTGACCACGTGCTCGACGCCGGAGAGGCTCTGCTCGAAGGACAGCGTGGTGTGGGTCGACAGGCGCTTGCCGACGGTCAGCACCTGCCCGCTCACCGTGCCGCTGCCGCGCGTCGCCGACCCGCCGCCCACCACCGCGCTGGTGGTCATGCGCTCCGCGCTGTTGAGTTCCCCCTGCCCGAGCGAAAACTGATCGAAGCCCAAGCCTGCCGCCAACTGGCTGGTCAGGCCGCCGCCCGGTCCACCCAGCAGCGCCTGGGCGGCTGGCAACAGCAACGCCAGGTCCGCGCCGCCACCGTCCGCCTTGTCGGGCGCGCGACCGAGCACGATCCAGCTCAGCTTCTCGGCGTCGGGCACCTCGGGGCTCGACACCAGGGTGATCTTCGGACGGCGCACGGTGCCCAGAATCGACACCCCGGCCTCCACCTCCAGCCCCTTGCGCAGCGCCACCACGTTGAGTCCCGGGTTGTCGAGCGAGCCCTGGAAATTGACCAGCCCGCGCTCGATCGTCAGCTGCTGGCCGTAGCCCTCGAAGCTGCCGCCCACCGTCTTCAAGGAACCGGTGGCGCGCAAGGCCTGGCCGCTGTTCGCCACCAGCGTCAGCTGCCCGGCCAACTGGGTGTCCAGCCCCAGCGCCGACAGATACAGCCGCTCCCCCAGATCGACCTCGATGCGCGCCCGCAGCGCGCGCGCCGAAGGCTCGGGGGCGCTCTTGCCCAGCACCACCACATCATCGGACAGGCTCGGCGCCGGGGTTCTGGCGAATTCCAGATAGCCCGCGTCGGCGCGCACCGTGGCGTTGATCTCGGGCGCGTCCCAGCGCGTGTTCACGCGCCCGCTGCCGCTGATCGCCAGCCAGCGGTCGGGGCGCTGGAACAGGGGCAGCCGGTCCGCGGTAAAGCTCAGCCCACCCTCGCCGTCCGACAGCCGCAGCTGCCCGCTCGCCTTGAGGGTGCCCGGGGTCGCGGTCAGCCGGGGGTAGGGAATCCGGCGCTCGCGCGGCGCGCTGCTGCTCGGCGACACGAACGACAGCTCGTCAATACGCAAGGTGTCGGCGTCGAAGCCCACCCTCAGCGTGCCGCCCGACAGCCGCAGCCCCTCATCGGCGATCTCGATCGACACCGCCGATCCGTTCACCCGCCCGCTGCCGACCGGCCGGGCCGGCGTCCCGCCGAGCGTGAACGCCCCCTGAAGCTGCCCGTCGGTACGCACCGACGGGCTCAGCACCGCGCCCAGCCAGGCGATCGATGGCATGTCGAGCGCGAGCGAGCCGGCCAGCGGCGCGTCGTCATCGAGGGCCCACACCCCGTCGCGCCGCGCCAGCCCGAACCGTCCCGAGCCCGCCAGCGTGCCGATCTGCGCGCCGGCCGCGTCGAGCCGCAGCGTCACCTGACGGTTGCGCACCGTCGCCAGCGCATCGAAACGCTCCAGGCCAAAGCGCAGCACGGTATCGCCGGTCAGCACCAGATCGCCGCGCTCGCGGAACACCCGCAATGTGCCCTCGGCCTGCTCGCCGAAAGCCAGCGCCCACGCACCGCCCAGCGACAGATCGCCGCCGCGTCGGCGGGCGCGCCCGTCGGGGCGGGTTTCGAGCCCCACCTGCACCCCGCTGAAGCGCCCCTCGGTGCTCAGCCGGCCCGGCTGCCAACGAGTCTCGCCGAATGCCACCTCGCCGCCCTCGGCAGCGCGTAGCACACCGGCCGCGAGGACCACCCGATCCTGGGCGATGCGCGCCGCCACCGGCTGCTGCAACGTGAGCGGCACTCGCCCGTCAAGCGCCAGCGACTCGATCGTACCGGTCCATGCCAGCGCCTCGCCCAGCCCGCCCGAGAGGCGCGCGCGCAGCGTGTCGTGCGGCGCGTCGAGGGCCACCTCGACGGTGTGCGTGGCGCGCCGCCCGCGAGCCTCGACCGCGAAACGCTTGAGCGTCGGCTCGTCCGATGCGCCCTGCGCCAGCCCTTCGCCGCGCATCGTCAGTTCGAACGGCCCCGCCGCGCCGGCGGCCAGCGACGCATCGATCTGCGCCGCCGCGAGGCGAATATCACCGGGCAGCCGCAGCGCCGTCACCGCCCCCGTGACCCGCCCCGCCAGCGCGTCCAGGCCACCGGATATCCGCGCATCCAGATCGGCCGCGCCGGCCAGCGACGGGGCCAGATGGTCGAGCCTTGGCGCCTTGAGCCGCGCCGTGAGCTGATCGGCGGCCCCACCCCAAGCCCCCTTTGCATCGAGCCGGTTGTCACCAATGGCCAGCCAGGCGTTGATATCGGCGAGGCGCTCGCCCTGCCACTTGAAGGCACCGGCGCCGGCCAGCGGGCGTCCCGCCAGGGCGCTGTCGTCGAGCTGATAATTTCCGCCGACCTGCAGGGGCACGAGTTGCCCGCTGAGCGCCACGCGGCCATTGATCCGCGCCTCGGGCACATCGCGCCACAGGGCCTGCGGGGCGATCGATTCAATCACCAGATTCGCCTCAAAAGGCTGGGCGCCGGCCAGCGACAGCATGCCCGTGCCGGCGATGCGCCCCGCGCCAATCTGCAAGGACAGCGCCTCGATGCTCACCTGCCCGTCGGCATGGCCGAGCGCCAACTCGGCGCGCAGAGTGCCGGCGCCAGCATCCGCCAGCGTCCCGCTCAGCCGCTGGCCGCGCGCATCGGCGTGCAACTTGAGCGGGCCGGCCAGGCGCGCGACCGGCAGCCGACCGTCGAGCGACTGCGGGTTCACCCCGGCGAGCCGCAGCGCGGCAGTGACCTTGCCATCGACGCCGGCGTCGAGTGTGCCGTCGATGCGCCCGCCCCCCGTCAGCGCAATGTCCAGCGCGTCGAGGCGCAGCCGCGCCGGCTCGATCCGCGCCTCGGCTCGCAGCCCGTCCACCGGAATCCGGCCAGCGTCGAACGGGCCGGCGCGCCGGTTGTCCAGCGTCAGCGGTCCGGCGAGCCGCAGCGCGTCACCCGCCTCGGCGACCAATGCGGCGCTGAGCGTGAAGTCGGCGCCCGGCGCGCCGGCCAGCCACTGCGCCGGATCGAGGCCTTCGGCGTTCACGTCGAGACGCGCCAGCGGCTGCACGGCGAACGGAGCGAGTTGGGCGGCAAGATCGATCCGCGCATCCGCCCCACGCGCGGCCACGGTGGCGGCGAGCGCG
>JAGRFO010000140.1:0-2390 GCA_020446005.1 Rhodocyclaceae bacterium
GTTCGGCGGCATCGGCACCTATGTGAAGGGCGACGACGAAAGCCACGCCGAGGTGGGCGACAAGGCCAACGATGCCCTGCGTATCAGCGGCAGCCAGGTGCGCGCCCGGGTGGTCGGCGAAGGCGCCAATCTGGGACTGACCCAGAGGGGCCGCATCGACACCGCGCGGGCCGGCAGCCGGCTGAACACCGATTTCGTCGACAACTCCGGCGGCGTCGACTGCTCCGACCACGAGGTGAACATCAAGATCCTGCTCAACGGGGTGGTCGCCGAGGGCGAACTGACCACCAAGCAGCGCAACCAGCTGCTGCTGGAGATGACCGACGAAGTGGCCGCGCTGGTGCTGCGCGACAACTACTTCCAGACCCAGACCCTGTCGGTGACCCGCGCGCGCGGCGTCGAACTGCTCGACGAGCAGACCCGCTTCATGCGCAAGCTCGGCAACGCCGGCCGCCTCAACCGCAAGCTGGAGTTCCTGCCCTTCGACGAGGAGATCGCCGAGCGCCGCGCCGCCCACACCGGGCTGGTCTCGCCCGAGCTGGCGGTGTTGCTGGCCTACAGCAAGATCGAGGTGTACGACGCGGTGCTGGCGTCCGACATTCCCGAAGACCCCTTCATCTCGCAAGCGCTGCTGCGCTACTTCCCGGCGGTGCTGCGCGAACGCTACGCCGAGCAGATCGGGCGCCACCCGCTCAAGCGCGAGATCATCGCCACCCACGTCATCAACAGCATGACCAACCGCGTCGGCGCGACCTTTGTCAGCCGGCTGCAGGAAGAGACCGGCGCCACCGCGCCCGACATCGTGCGCGCCTATCTGGCCGCGCGCGAAGTGTTCGGACTGGTCGACGTGTGGTCGGCGATCGAGTCGCTCGACAACCAGGTCGACGACGCGGTCCAGACCGCGATGATCCTCGACTCCTCGCGTCTGGTGCTGCGCGGCACGCTGTGGTTCCTGCGCCATCCCGCGCTCACCACCGACCTGTCGACCACCCTGGCGCGCTTCGTCCCTGGCGCCCGCCAGCTCGCCGACACCCTGTACGAGCTGGTCACCCCAACGTATCGCGACGAGATCGCCGCGCTGGCCGACAGCTATGTGCAAAAAGGCGTACCGGAGGCCATCGCGCAACGCGTTGCCGGCCTTGACGAACTCTACTCGGCGCTCGATCTGGTCGAGCTGGTCGATGAAACCGGGCGCGATCTGGCCACCGCGGGGCGGGTCTACTTCGCCCTTGGCGGGCGCTTCGATCTGCACTGGCTGGGTCGGCAGATCTCCGCCCTCCCGGCCGACACTCACTGGCAGGGGCTGGCCCGCACCGCGCTGCGCGACGACCTCTCGGCGCAGGCCCGCCATCTGGCCGCCGACGTCCTGCGGCTGTCGCCCGAGCTGAGCGATCCGGAGGCGTTGATGACTGTCTGGGAAACCCGCCGCGGCACCCAGATCGACCGCAGCCAGCAGCTGTTTGCCGACCTCAAGACGTCCACCAGCATGGACATGCCGATGCTCTCGGTGGCCCTGCGCGAATTACGCAATCTGGCCTGAGTCGGGCTGCCTTCACCCCGCACGGGCGCCACCAGGCGCCCGTGCCGCTTGCACCGCCGGCAGAAGCAATTAGACTACGCGGCTGATCTCAATCCATCGCAGTGAACGGAAACCCCCTCATGCAAGCACCCATGATCTCGGTTGAAAAAATCGGCGGTACGTCGATGTCGGCGTTTGGCGATGTGCTGCGGCACATCATGTTGTACGACACGGCGCGCATCAACGGCCGCATTTACGTGGTGTCGGCCTATTCCGGGGTCACCAACCAGCTGCTCGAACACAAGAAAACCGGCCAGCCCGGCATCTATGCCCTGTTCGCCAATGGCGAGGACTACCACGGCGCGCTCGACCAACTGGCGGTCAGCCTGAAGGCGCTCAACGCCGACTACACCGATCTCGGCCTGCCGCTGGCGGTGGCCGACGCTTTCGTCGACACCCGCATCGGGGAAGCCAAGACCTATCTGGAATCGATGCACCACGTGCTCGCCAGCGGCTATCTGAACCGCGCCGACGTCCTGCTGGCGGCGCGCGAGGTGCTCGCCTCGATCGGCGAGTCGCACAGCGCCTTTAACTCGGTCGAAATCCTCAAGGCCAACGGCGTGAATGCGATCCTGCTCGATCTGGCCGGTTTCCACGACGACGAGGCGTGGAGCATCGACGAGCGCATCCACAACAGCTTCAAGAATCTCGATCTGGCCCACACCGTGGTGGTGGCGACCGGCTACACCAAGGGCGTCGAGGGCATCATGCGCGAGTTCGATCGCGGTTACTCCGAGGTCACCTTCAGCAAGATCGCGGTCGAAGTGCGCCCCGCCGAGGCGGTGATCCACAAGGAATTCCACCTCTCCTC
>JAGRFO010000140.1:2426-10803 GCA_020446005.1 Rhodocyclaceae bacterium
GCGGTGATCGTCGGCGCCACCAACTACGACGTGGCCGACCAGCTCGCCGACGTGGGCATGGAGGCGATCCATCCCAAGGCCTCCAAGCCGATGGAGCGCGCGGGCATCCCGATCCGCCTCAAGAACACCTTCGAGCCCGAGCACCCCGGCACTCTCATCACCACCGACTACGTGGGCGAGCGCGCGCGGGTGGAGATTGTCACCGGCAGCGACAAGGTGACCCTGGTGGAGATTCACGACCCGAGCATGGTCGGCACGGTGGGCTTCGATCTGGGGATCATGGAGATCTTCCGCCGCCACAACGCCTCGTACATCCTCAAGGCCACCAACGCCAATTCGATCGCCCACCTGCTGTGGGACCGCTCGGTGACCCGGGCGCTGATCGACGAGCTGGAGGAGCACTACCATCTGGTCACCGTCAAACCGAGCGCGATCGTCAGCGCCATCGGCTCGAACATCAGCATCCCCGGGGTGCTGGCGCGCGCCGCCCAGGCGCTGGCGACGGCGGAGGTGAATGTGAACTGCGTGTCGCAGACGCTGCGTCAGGTAAACATGCAGTTCATCGTCGAGCGCGAGGATTACAAGAAATCGATCATCGCGCTCAACCACTCGCTGTGCGTCAATTCCGGCACGCCGGTGCCGGTGGCCTGAGGCCAGCCCCTCTTGCAGCAGAAGGAGGCGGCCCGCGGGTCGCCTCTTTTCTGGCTATTCGCTGGCGCGCGGATCGAAAGCGTCGCGCACCACGTCGGCCAGCAGGTTGGCGGCGAGCACCAGAACGAACATGAACACGAAGGCGGCGGCCAGCGACCACCACACCATCGGGTCGCGGGCGAGCTCCATGCGCGCGGCGTTGATCATGGTGCCGAAGCTGGCCATGTTGGGATCGACCCCGATGCCGACGTAGGACAGTACCGCCTCGGCCAGCACCAGCCCGGAGAAGTCCATCACCAGCGCGATCAGCACGATGTGCATCAGGTTGGGCAGCACGTGGCGCAGCAGGATGCGCAGGGTGGGCACCCCGAAGGCGCGCGCGGCCTGCACGTATTCGAGCTCGCGCAGCTTGAGGGTTTCGCCGCGCAGCAGGCGGCACAGGCCGGTCCAGCTGGTCATGCCGAGAATCAGGCACAAGGCCAGCAGGCGCGCGTCGGAGCGCTCGGCGGCGGTCGAGAACCACTCGGGATGGAGCTCGATAAAGACCTGCATCATCAGCACCGCGGCGGCGATCAGCAGCACGCCGGGAATCGAGTTGAGCACGGTGTACAGATACTGGATGACGTCGTCCACCCAGCCGCCGAAATAGCCGGCCAGAATGCCCAGCGCAATCGCCAGCGGCAGCGTCACCAGGGTGGTGAGGGTGCCGATCATGAGCGCGGTGCGCACGCTCTTGAGGGTGAGATAGAGCACGTCCTGGCCGACCTTGTCGGTGCCGAACACGTGGTAGCCCTGCGCCAGCGAAAGCACGATCCCGCCGACCACCGCCAGCAGGGAGAAGGTGATCCATGCCGCGCGCCAGGCCAGCCGGGTCCGCCCGAGCAGGAGCCTGACCGGGCTGCCCACGGCGACGCCCAGCACGGCCGCCATCACCAGTGCCAGCGCAGCGCCAGCGAGCGCGCCGCGGACCACCCTGCCCGCGACATCATCGGCGTGATGCTGTGCCGGATCGTCCAGATGCGCGCCGCCGTACTTGAGTCGCGCGTATTCGCGGCCTTGCCCGCCGCCGGGCAGATCGACGGTTTCCTTGACGAAGCTGTGAGTCGCCAGCGGGGCGGAATAGGTGCGCTCCACCTCGCTGCGCTGGCGCGCCAGCAGCAGGTCGAGCACGCTATTGACCTCGGTGGCGTACACCACTTCGGCCTTGTCGCCCACTGGCGGGAGGGCGGCGCGAAAGTGCAGGCTGTCGAGCACCCCGATCGCCACAAAGGCGAGCAGCACGACGATCGCCGCCATGCCGGTCGGCCGCCGGGTGACGCGCTGCCACGAGGCGCGCAGCGGCGGGCTGCGCCAGGCGTGGACCAGTCCGACCACGGACGCGGCAATCAGCAGGAAGAACAGCGCGTCGGTCCACAGCACGACGCTCTGGTAGCCGTGCTCGATCATTCGAACCTCACCCGCGGATCGACCAGCGTGTAGGACAGGTCGGTGAGGATCAGGCCGACGATGTAGAGCAGCGAGCCGATGAACACCATCGCCCGCACCACCGCGAAATCCTGCGACTGGATGGCGTCGATGGTGTAGCTGCCGAGGCCGGGAATGCCGAAGAAGGATTCGATGATCAGGCTGCCCATGAACAGCAGCGGGATGACCACCACCACCCCGGTGAGGATCGGAATCATGGCGTTCTTGAGCACGTGGCGAAACAGCACGACAAGCTCCGAGACGCCCTTGGCGCGGGCGGTGCGCACGTAGTCGCGCGAGATTTCTTCGAGAAAGATGGTGCGATACCAGCGGGTGCTGCCGCCGATGCCACCGACCACGCCGAGCAGCACCGGCAGGATCAGGAAGCGCGGTGCGTCCAGCCCGCCGCCGTAACCCGAGATGGGGACCAGATGCCACACCTTGGAGACCAGCCATTGCCCACCGATGATGTAGAACAGGCTGGAGATGGACATCATCGCCACACACAGCACCACGCCCCAGAAGTCGATCGCGGTGGCACGGAAGAACACCAGCATCAGCCCGAAGCTGACCGTCACGAACAAGCCGAGGATGAAGGTCGGTAGCGCGATGGCCAGCGACGGCCCCATCCGCGTGGCGATCTCGCGCGCGATGTCGCGCCCGTCGTCCGCGCGACCGAAGTCGAAGGCGAACATGCGCACCGATTTGTCGAAGAAGATGGTGTCGGTGAGCTGCTGCGCACCCGCGGCGGCGCTGTTCACGAACAGCGGCTTGTCGTAGCCGCGCTCAGCCTTCCAGCGCTCGATTGCCTCGGGGGTGACGCGCTTGACGCCGAGCTGCATGCGCGCCATGTCGTCAGGGGTGTTGACCACGAAGAACAGCGCGAAGGTGATCAGATTGACACCGATCAGGATCGGCAGCGCGTAGGACAGCCGACGGATGAGATAGGCCAACACCGGCTCAGCCCTCCCCGGCCACGGCCGCGCGCACGGTCTGCCGCTCGTGCTGGCGATAGCGGCGCACCACCGGCCACACGATGAGCAGCAGCGCGCCGCCGATCAGCGCCAGCGGCCACACCACCGGCTGATTCCACTGCGCCCGCAGACGGCCGCGCTGGGCCATGTCGACGCGCTGATATTTGAGCGTGTTGCGGATGATCTTGCTCGGCTTGCGGTTCTTCAGCCAGCCGTGCTGGAGCACGTAGGCTTTCTGGTGGAAGCCCCAGATCCACGGTGCGTCGTGCTGCACGATGCGGTTCATGCGACGGATGATCTCCAGCCGCTCGGGGCCGTTGGGCATCGCTTTCATCTGCTCGAACAGGCGATCGAACTCGGCGTTTTCATAGTTGGCCGCGTTCTCGCCCTGGCTCTTGACCCGCCCCTGCGGCCCGTAGAGCAGGAAGTAGAAGTTCTCGGGATCGGGATAGTCGGCGTTCCACCCCATGTAGAACAACTGCGCGTTGCCCTTGCGCAGCTTGTCCTGCAGCCGGTTCCAGTCAGTGGCGCGGACCACCAGTTGCAGGTCGATCTTGCGCAACTGCTTGGTGAGCCAGTCGACGTAGGCCTTTTCACCTAGCCCGGACGAGGTGGTGTCGAGGTGCATCACCAGCGGCTCGCCGCTTTGGGCGTCGCGCCCGCCGGGGTAGCCGGCCTCGACCATCAACTGGCGCGCCGCCTCGGCCGGTTTGCGCACTGTCTGCCCGTTCTGCCAGGTGTAAACCTCGGGGTTGATGCCGACCTCGCCCGCCTCGTTGCCGAAAATGCCCGGCGGCACCGGGTGCATCGCCGGCGTGCCACGTCCGTTGAGGAAGACCGAGATGAACTCCTCCTGATCAATCGCGATCGACAGCGCCAGACGCAGCTTGCGCGCCCGTTCCGAATCCCCGCCAACCACCGGATCGCGCATGTTGAAGCCCAGATACATGATGGTCGGCGCCACCGAGGTGACCAGTTCGATGCCCTTGTCGCGCATCTCGTCGCTGAGCCCCACTTCGCCGCTGCTGTTCATCTGCACGGCCTGATCGAAGTTGTCCGACGATACGCCCGAGGCGTCGTAATACCCCTGCAGGAACTTGGTCCAGTAGGGAATGCTTTCCTTCTCGCGGGTAAACACCGCACGCTCGATGAACGGAATGCGCTCCCCGCAGTGCGTCAGCAAGCCGGCCATGCCGTCTTCCAGCGAACCGTCGCAGGGGTAGGTGTCGCCGCGGAAATTGGGATTTCGCGCCAGCACCATGCGCGCGTTGGGATCGTTCTCGACCAGCATGTACGGCCCGGTGCCGACCGGCCACCAGTCGAGGGTGAAGTTCTTGTCCGCCATGCCGGGCTGGGAGAAGAAGCGGTCCACCTCGCGCGCCACCGGAGCGAAGAAGGGCATCGTCATCCAGTACGACATTTGCGGATAAGCGCCTTCGATACGAATGCGGTAGGTATAGCGATCGACCCGCTCGACCCCCTCCAGCGGATAGGCGTCAAGATCCAGCCAGGCGCCCTCCGGCAAGGCTTTTGCCGCTTCGACAAGCTCACCGTGGAGCTGTTTGAGGCCGGGAATGTAGCCGCCCATCAACTCCAGAATCGGCGAATGGAGCTGCGGATGCGCCAGTCGCTTGAGCTGGTAGATGAAGTCGTCGGCTGAAAGCTCGCGCGTCCCCAGGAGCGGGAAATCGACCATTGTGTTGGCCCGCGCCAGCACTTCCGGCGGCATCGGGAAGTAGGCCGGCGAGCCGTCGGCGTGCATCGCGAACGCGGCATGCGGCTGGAACAGCACCCCGCGGCGGATGTTCACTTCATAGAGGCTGTAGGCCACCTGGTCGTTGGGCACGTCCTCCGGCAGCAGCGCGCCCTGGGCGTCGTAACGCGAAATTCTGGGCAATTGCGCGGCGACGCCGGGTTGCAACACATACGGCCGCTTGAGGTAGTGGTATTGCAGCGGCGGCTCGTAGATCTGGTAGAGAAAAGTCGCCTCGTCCTCGGCGTAGGACTGCACCGGGTCGAGATGCTTGGGGCGATTGGTGAAGGCGGAATAGAGCACATTCTCGCTGCCCTCTCCCGCCGGGTACGGATCGTTCCATGCGCGACCGCAGCCGACGAGCGTCACACAGACGCACAGCGACACGATCATGGCCAGCGGCGGGCAAGACATCGGAACCATGGACGGCAGTGTAGCCCAAGCCCGCCCGCGCTCGCATCCGGCCGCGCCATGCCCCCGCGTGGCCGGGCGGATCGGCTATAATCCGCCGAATTGTTGATTGGAGAGTCGAGACCATGGCGTTTCTTTCCGGCAAACGGATTCTCATTACCGGATTGCTCAGCAATCGCTCGATTGCCTACGGCATTGCCCGGGCCATGCACCGCGAAGGCGCGGAGCTGGCATTCACCTACCAGAACGACCGCTTCCGTGACCGGGTGGCCAAGATGGCCGGCGACTTCGGCAGCGCGCTGGTGCTGCCCTGTGATGTCCAGGAAGACGCTCAGATCGACGATCTTTTCTCGCAACTGGGCGAGGCCTGGGGCAGCATCGACAGCATCGTGCATTCGATCGCCTTCGCGCCCACCGAGGCGCTGGAGGGCGACTTCCTCAACGGGCTGTCGCGCGACGCCTTCCGCGTCTCGCAGGAAGTGAGCGCCTACAGCTTCCCGGCGCTGGCCAAGGCCGCCCGACCGCTGATGGCCGGGCGCAACGGCTCGCTGCTCACCATGTCCTACCTCGGCGCGGTGCGCACCATGCCCAACTACAACATCATGGGCATGGCCAAGGCCAGCCTGGAAGCCTCGGTGCGCTACATGGCGGTCTGTCTTGGTCCCGAAGGCACCCGGGTCAACGCCATTTCCGCCGGCCCGATCAAGACCCTCGCCGCCTCCGGCATCGGCAGCTTCGGCAAGCTGCTGTCCTTCAACGAGCGCAATGCGCCGCTACGCCGCAACGTGACGATTGACGAAGTGGGCAACGCCGCCGCGTTCATGTGTTCCGACCTGGCCAGCGGCATCACCGGCGAGGTGATGTACGTCGACGCCGGCTTCAACACCACCGCGCTGGGCAACTCGGAGCAGACCTGACGCGCCTTTCCGACGGCCGCATCGATACAAAAATGCCCGGCAATTCCGGGCATTTTTCGTTCTGCGGATCTGATCGGAATCAGGACGGCTCAACGGCCAGCGCAGTCGGGTTGATCTTGACCGTATAGCGCTCGCGCAGGGCATCCAGAAAAGCACGCATGTCCTGCCCGCCAAGCAGTTGCGCGTACTGCTGGGCGATCCCCTTGACCCGCGCATCGTCACTCTTGATCTCGGTCTTGTTGACCGCATCGAGGCGGAACAGGGCGTAGCCGGCGCCATCGAGCGCGACTCCCGCATAGGCCGGCAGCGGCGCATCGGGCAGCGCGAACACTTGCGCCATGGCGGCCGGCGGCAGCATGGCGAGCCCCCGCTGAAGCGTGATCGGCTCACCCCACGCGAGCTGCGGCGACTTGCCTGCGACCAGTTCGGCCAGCTGCGCTGCACCCTGCTGGCTGGCCGCCTCAGCCGCGCGCTGACGACGCACGGCCTGCTCGACCTCGGCCCGGATTTCATCAAACGCACGCTGGCGCGCCGGCTCATGCTCGGCGACCCGCGCCGCGACCATGGTGTTCTCACCCACATCAATCGCGTCGGTGTTGTGCTTGTTTTGCAGCACATCTTCGGAGAACAGGGATTTGACGATCGCGGCGCTTTCAATGCCAGGCAAGCCGCTGGCATCGGCCGCCAGCCAGTCGTCGGTGGTCTTGATCGTCAGACCGAACTCCTTGGCCACCGGCGCCAGCGAGTCGGGTTGTTCGTAGACGATGTTCGCAAACTGCTCGGCCACTTCGAGAAAGCGCCTGCTGGCCGCCTTGTCGAGGAGCTCGCTCTTGATCTTGTCGTGCAGATCGGCCAGCGCGGGAATCGTGCCGCCGCGCACCTCATCGAGCCGGATGACATGGAAACCGAATTCGGAACGGACCACCTGCGGCAACACCCCAGGTTCGGCCGCAAACACGGCGTCCTCGAAGGCCTTGACCATCGCGCCGCGGGCGAAGAAGCCCAGATCGCCATCGCGATCGGCCGAACCGGGATCGTCCGAAGCGCGCTTGGCGACCGCGCCGAATTGCGACGGATCGGCCAGCACTTCGGCCAGCAGCGCCTCCGCCTTCTGGCGCGCCGCAGCCACCTCCGGCTCGGAGGCATCGTTCGCCAACTGCAGCAGGATGTGGCTCGCTTTGCGTTCCTCGGCGGTGCCGTAGTTGGCCTTGTTCTGCTCGTACTCGGCCTGAATCTGCGCCTCATCGACCGAAACGCCATCCCGCAACTGCGCCGCGCTGAGCACCACATAGCTGGCCTTGACGCGCGCCGGCAAGGTGAATTGGGCGGCGTTGGCGTCGTAATACGCCTTGACCGCCGCGTCATCGAGCGCGACCGTATCGACAAAATCGTCCGGCTTGAACTCGACCATGTGCACCGTGCGCGATTCGAGTTGCGCGGCCAGCAGGCGGATCGCCACCGGCGCCGGCACTACCGCCGCCTCACCCACCGCGCTGAGCACTTGCTGGGTGGTCAGATCGCCGCGTACGCGCTCCTGGAACTGAAGCTCGTTCAAGCCCCGGCTGCGCAACACCGACTGATAGCGCGCCATCGAGAACTGCCCGCCGTCCTGAAACGCCTCCGCCCCGCCGATCGTGTCGCGCAGTTGCTGGTCCGACACCGACAGGCGATTTTCCAGCGCGTAGAGCGCTAGCAAGCGCTGATTGATCAGGTTGTCGAGGACGGCCCGGCGGAACAAGGGGCTTTGCAGCAGGCCGGCATCAACATTCCCCTGGTTGGCTGCCCGCACACGGTCCTGCTGGTCCCGCAAGGCCTGATCGAACTCGTAGACCGAGATGGTCGTCTCACCCACCGTGGCCACTTCGCTCGCGCCGCCACGGTCGTTCAGATACGAATCGACCCCCCAGAAAACGAAAGTGAGCGAAATCAACCCCAGAATGACTTGGGCGATGCGCTTGTTTTGACGAACTGCCTCAAACATGGAAATACCCGGAAAAATCAGACCTTGTGATGGGTGCAGGCACCCTGCGTGACGCGCCAGAAATCAAAAAAGGCGAACCCTGAGCTCGCCTTTTTTGTGTGGCGGAGTGGACGGGACTCGAACCCGCGACCCCCGGCGTGACAGGCCGGTATTCTAACCAACTGAACTACCACTCCGTAAACTGGTGGGTGCTGACGGGATCGAACCGCCGACCCTCGCCTTGTAA
>JAGRFO010000141.1 GCA_020446005.1 Rhodocyclaceae bacterium
CCGAAGAAGTACCAGAAGTTGAAGTTTTTCGGCGCGTAATATTCGGACAGGTGCGCCTTCCAGGTGGACGTCAGCGGAAAACGCTCGTCGACCCAATCCAGCAGAGCTTGAGCTTTTGTGGTCATTGTTTAGGCCGTCCCATCTTCGCCAATCAGGATCTTGGTATCCGCCAGATACTTGTGCGGCGGCACATCGAGGTTCGTCGGAGCCGGTTTGCCCTTGTACACTCGGGCTGCCAGATCGAAGGTCGAGCCGTGGCACGGGCACAGGAATCCGCCGGGCCATTCGGCGCCCAGCCCGCTGGCCTCGCCGCTTTTGAATTTCTCGGACGGAGAACAGCCCAGATGAGTACAGATACCCACCGTTACCAGGAACTCGGGCTTGATTGAACGTGCCTGGTTCTGGGCATACTCCGGCTGCACCGAGGCTTCCGATGCGGGATCGGCGACCAGATCCTCCGTCTTGTCCAGCGTGGCCAGCATTTCCGGCGTACGGCGCAAGATCCACACCGGCTTGCCCTGCCATTCGACCGTCATCATTTCGCCCGGTGCGAGCTTGCTGACATCCGCCTCGACCGGCGCACCTGCCGCCTTGGCCCGCTCCGACGGCGTCAGGCTGGCCACAAAAGGCACTGCCGTTGCCGCCGCCGCCGCCCCCCCGGCGACTGACGTAGCCAGCAGCAACTGCCGACGGCTATCGTCCATTTTTTCTTCAACGCTCATGACCGATTTCCCCGAAAGAAAGGAAGCAAAAATCCGTTTCCAAAAACCGCGAAAGTATAACGAATACTGCTACGCAGAAAAAGCCCGATCTAACGAATTGTTTTAATATCAATCAGTTAAACAAGAAAAAAGCTTTTTTGCCGGACGCCAGCAGGGCCAAAACAGCAATTTCGCATCCGGCAACATGCGGTTTCGACCCGCTGCCCTGACAGCGCGTTAGATCACCCCCCGCTCACGCAGCCCCGCAATCTGCGCTGCCGTCATGCCGAGTTGTTCCAGCACGGCGACGGTATGCGCCCCCAGCGCCGGGCCTGGCCATTGTGTTGCACCAGGGGTTTCGGTGAGCCGCGGCACTACGCCGGGCGCGCGCACCCTGCCACCGTCTGGCAACGCCAGAGACTCAAACATGCCGCGCGCCAGAAACTGCGGATCGGCGAACATGTCGGCCACCGAGTAGACCGAAGACACCGGTACGTCGGCGGCCTTGAGGCGTTCGAGCACCGTAGCCGCGTCGTGGCGGCCGACCCAGTCGTCGATGGCGGCGTAGATCGCGTCCGCGCGCGCATCGCGGCCGGCGTTGTCGGCCAGCACCGGATCGTTGGCCAGATCGGCGCGCTCGATGGCCAGCATCAGCCGCTTGAAGATCGCATCGCCATTGGCGCCGATGATGACGTGCTTGTCGTCCCGCGCGGTGTGGGTGTTCGAAGGGGTGATGCCGGGCATCACGTTGCCGGTGCGTTCGCGCACGTAGCCGAACATGTCGAACTCGGGGACCAGGCTCTCCATCATCGCGAATACGGCTTCGTACAAGGCCACATCCACCACCTGCCCGGCCCCGCCATTGACCTCGCGATGACGCAGCGCCATCAGCGCGCCGAGCGCGGCCCACAGCGCGGCGATCGAGTCGCCAATGGAAATGCCCGCCTTGACCGGCGGACGGTCGGGGTAGCCGGTCACGTAGCGCATCCCGCCCATCGACTCGGCAATGGTGCCGAAGCCCGGCTGATCGCGGTAGGGGCCGGTCTGGCCGAAGCCGGACAGACGCACCATCACCAGCCCCGGATTGTCGGCCGACAACACCGCCCAGCCGAGGCCGAGCTTCTCCATCACCCCGGGGCGGAAATTCTCGACCACGATGTCGGCATCAGCGATCAGCCGGCGCGCGATCTCGACCCCCTCGGGGGACTTGAGATTGAGCGTCACCGACTGCTTGTTGCGCGCCTGCACGTACCACCACAGCGAGGTGTCGCCGTGGAGCTTGCGCCAGGTACGCAGCGGATCGCCGCTGCCCGGGGTCTCGATCTTGATGACCTCGGCGCCGAACTCGGCCAGCACGCGGGTGCAAAAGGGGCCAGCGATCAGGGTACCGAACTCGATCACCCGCACGCCCTCGAGGGGTTTGTCGGCCATGGTGGCTCTCCCGATCAGACCGAGCGTCGCTCGATCAGGGCCTGCGCGATGGTGCCGATGTCGGTGTGCTCGATCTCGCCGCCGACCGGTACCCCGCGCGCGATGCGGCTGACCTTGAGCCCGCGCGCGCCCAGCAGCTCGCTCACCGTATGCGCGGTGACCTCGCCCTCGTTGGTGAAATTGGTGGCCAGGATCACCTCCTCGACCACCCCGTCGGTGGCGCGCTCGACCAGCCGGTCGAGCTTGAGCTCGCGCGGGCCGATGCCATCAAGCGGTGACATGCGCCCCATCAGCACGAAATACAGCCCCTTGTAGGCGTGGGTCTGCTCCATCATCGCCAGATCGGCCGGCATCTCAACCACGCACAGCAGCCGGTGATCGCGCTGCGGGTTGGCGCAACGCTCGCACACTTCGAGTTCGGTAAAGGTGTTGCAGCGCGCGCAATGGCGCAGCACCTCGATCGCCTGGCCCAGCGCCGCCGCCAGCCGCGCCGCGCCGCGCTGATCGCGTTGCAGCAGGTGATAGGCCATGCGCTGGGCCGACTTGGGCCCCACGCCGGGCAGGCAGCGCAGCGCTTCGATGAGGGCGTCGAGGGTGGACGGGGTCATGCGCGCGCGGGCCGCGCTCAGAACGGCAGCTTCATGCCCGGCGGCAGGTTCAGCCCGGCGGTGAAACCCGCCATTTTCTCCTGGGTGGTGGTCTCGACGCGGCGCACCGCGTCGTTGACCGCGGCGGCCAGCAGGTCTTCGAGCATCTCGCGATCGTCCATCACCGAATCGTCGATCTGCACCCGGCGCACGTCGTACTTGCAGGTCATGGTCACCTTCACCATCCCGGCGCCCGCCTGGCCTTCGACCTCGATCGCGGCCAGCTCCGCCTGCGCCTTCTGCATGTTCTCCTGCATCTTCTGGGCCTGCTTCATCAGCCCCCCGATACCGCCTTTCATCATCACGCGTACTCCGGTTGAATTTTTTGAGTGGTACTACAGCGGGCGCACCGACGATTCCTGCAAGGTCGCGTCGAAGCGCTCGATCATTTCCTGCACGAAGGGGTCCTGCTCCAGCGAGGCCACCGCGTCGGCGTGGCGCTGCGCGCGGATCACCGCGTCGCGCTGGGCCGGGGTCTCGCCGGCGATCCGGCCGATGTCGATGCTCAGCCCAACCGGCTGGTCGAAATGGCGATTGAGCTCGGCTTCCAGTCGCGCCTGATTTCCGCGGTTGATCGCCAGCAGGTGCTTGTGCGCCTCGCTCAGGGTCAGCCGGATGCGCCCCTCGGCCATGCCCCCCCATTCGCAGTGCTGCGCCAGTTCGCGCACCATGCCTTTGAGGCCGAGTTCCTGGATCAGGCCATGCCAGTCGAGACGATCCACCACTGTTGCCACGGCGGGCGGTGGCGAGGGGGCCACAGACGGCGCGGGACGGCTGACGGCCGCGGACGGCGGCGCGGGGTCCATCGCCTCCGGCGGCAGATCCTCCCACGGCGGCACATCGCCACCGGCACTCGCGGGCGGCTCCGCTTTGACCGGGCTCACCACCGGCACCGCCGCGACGGGTGCAGCCTGCACCGGGGCGGAGGTGGGGCTCGGCGAGGCGCTCGTGAGCGCCGTCGCACGCCCGGCCCCGCCGCCACCACCGCCGCCCAGCGCGGGTGGTTGCTCGGGGCGGAAGGCGTGGAGGCGCAGCAGGGTCATCACGAAGCCGGCCGATTCGTCTGGCGCCAGCGCCAGTTCGTCGCGGCCGTGGATCGCGATCTGGTAGGCGAGCTGAAGGAACTCGCGATCGAAGGCCTCGGCAAACGGCTGTAACTGCGCGCGCTCGAAATCATCGCCGATCGACTCGGGCGCGA
Source organism: Rhodocyclaceae bacterium (assembly GCA_020446005.1). Lineage (GTDB taxonomy): Bacteria > Pseudomonadota > Gammaproteobacteria > Burkholderiales > Rhodocyclaceae > Nitrogeniibacter. The sequence continues at coordinate 3,978 of JAGRFO010000141.1, forward strand.
ACTGCAACACCGCGATGCGCTGCAACAGGCTGGCCAGCGATTGCAGCGCCGCGTCGAAGGACAGGCTGCGCGCTTCCATCGCCTCGGCGATCGCCAGCAGCGCCGCCACATCGCCTTGGCGCAACGCGTCGAGGACGGCCAGCAGGTGGTCGTCACCGACCGTGCCGAGCATGGCCTGCACACCGGCGTCCTCGACCTTGCCGGCGCCGTGGGCGATGGCCTGATCGAGCAGGGAGAGCGCGTCGCGCATCGACCCCGCGGCGGCCTTGGCGAGATGGCGCAGCGCCGCCGGCTCGGTCGGCACACCTTCCTCCTCGAGGATGCGGGTGAGGTGCTCGACGATGTGCAACTGCGGCATCTGCTTGAGGTTGAACTGCAGGCAGCGCGACAGCACGGTGACCGGAATCTTCTGCGGGTCGGTGGTGGCGAGGATGAACTTGATGTGCTC
>JAGRFO010000142.1:0-873 GCA_020446005.1 Rhodocyclaceae bacterium
GGCGAGGTGGTAGTGGCCGTCGTCGCCGAAGTTCAGCAGGCGGTGTTCGCGCAGGCGCTTGAGCACGGTTTCGAGCTTGACCGCGTCGAGATAGGCGAAGCGCCGGCGCAGCGCGTCGGGCGACCAGCGCGGGCTGTCGGCGTCGCGGCCGATTTCGCGCAGCACCAGCAGCCGCAGCAACACCTCGGCTTCGCTGCCGCGAAACAGCGAGATGAAGGTGTCGATGACCGGGCGTGCGCCGGCCAGAGCGGACAGCTCGGGCACGTCGTCCGCGGTGTAGCCGGGGGCGAGATATTCGCTGAAATCGTGATCGGTCATGCGTGTGCGGGCCGCCGCTGGCGGCCCGTTTCCGGCTTATACCGCCTGTTTGAGGCTGGCTTCGATGAAGCCGTCGAGATCGCCGTCGAGCACGCTCTGGGTGTTGCCCACCTCGTAGCTGGTGCGCAAATCCTTGATGCGCGACTGGTCGAGCACGTAGGAGCGGATCTGGTGGCCCCAGCCGATGTCGCTCTTGGCGTCTTCCACCGCCTGCTGTTCGCTCTGGCGCTTGCGCAATTCGAGCTCATAGAGCCGCGCCTTGAGCATCTTCCAGGCTTCGTCGCGGTTGCGGTGTTGCGAACGGTCGTTCTGGCATTGCACCACGATGCCGGTCGGCTCGTGGGTCAGGCGCACCGCGGAGTCGGTCTTGTTGATGTGCTGACCGCCCGCACCGGAGGCGCGGTAGGTGTCGGTGCGCACGTCGGACGGGTTGATCTCGACCTCGATCGAGTCGTCGACTTCCGGGAACACCACCACCGAGCAGAAGCTGGTGTGACGTCGCGCGTTGGAGTCGAAGGGCGACTTGCGCACCAGCCGGTGGATGCCGGTTTCGGT
>JAGRFO010000142.1:951-3239 GCA_020446005.1 Rhodocyclaceae bacterium
CTCGGTGGAAAAGCCCTTGCGCTCGCAGTAGCGCAGATACATCCGTTCGAGCATCCCGGCCCAGTCCTGCGCCTCGGTGCCGCCCGCGCCGGACTGGATCTCGATGAAGCACGGACTGGCATCCATCGGGTGGGCGAACATGCGCCGGAACTCCATGTCGCCGACCAGCCCTTCGAGCGCCTGCATGTCGCCGGCGACCGCTTCGAGCGTGTCCTCGTCATCTTCCGCCTCGGCCATCTCGAACAGTTCGAGCAGGTCGGCGGACTGCCGCGCGACGGTGTCCAGCGTCAGCACCACGCCTTCGAGCAACTTCTTTTCCTTGCCCAGTTCCTGCGCCCGCGCCGCGTCGTTCCAGACATCGGGGTCCTCAAGGGCGATGTTGACCTCTTCGAGCTTCGATGCCTTTACATCGTAGTCAAAGATACCTCCGAAGTTCCTGCCCGCGACGCTTGAGGTCACGCAACGTGTCGGCAATGGTGTTGAAGCGTTCTGCGTCCATGAAGTCCTCCGATCGGGCAATGCGAAAAGGCGCGATTATAGCGTGCTGCGCCGGGTTTCCGAACCGCAGTGATATTGTTCTGGGACTTGTGTTCTACCAGAACTCCCGAGCCTATTTTTGCTGACGAGGAGTATTGAAAAAAACCCCAACCGAGAACGGTTGGGGGTTCATTATTGGTGGCGGATGGTTGACCGCAGAACTGGATCCTCGGTCAGCCAGTTCGGACCGGTTCCGACAGGTGCGGATTCCCGCGTAATCACCGCGACAGCAGTTCGATATAGGGTTGGTAGCTGTAGCTGCGATTCTTCTTCTGGCCGGTCATTTCCGTCACGATCCCGAGGTCCTCCAGCACCTTGACGGCGGCAGTGGCGGTCGGAAAGGTGGTTTCCAGTTTTTGCCGCACCCGTTCGATGGTGAAGCGCGGCATCATGGGCAGCATCTCGAACAGCCGGTAGCTGGCGGGGCTGGCCTTGAACGCTTCGAGCAGGCGGCGCCGATCCGCCGCGATCAGGCTGGCGATGGCGATGATGCAGCGTTCGGCGTCACTGGCGGCCGTTGCCACGCCTTCGAGGAAGAACGCGATCCAGGATTCCCAATCACCCTCGGTGCGGATGATCGACAGGCGCCGGTAGTACTCGGCCTGATGTTGCTTCAGGTAGCCGCTCAGGTACATCAGTGGCTCTGGCAACAGGCGCCAGTGTTCAAGCAGCGCTGCAATCAGCAGGCGCCCTATGCGGCCATTGCCGTCGAGGAAGGGGTGGATGGTCTCGAACTGCGCATGCGCCAGTGCAATCCTCACTAGAGGCGGGAGCGTGCCAGCCTCGTCGTGAATGAATTGCTCCAGGTCGCCCAGCAGACCTGCCACCCGGTCGGCCGGCGGCGGCACGAAAACGGCGTTGCCCGGACGGGTGCCGCCGATCCAGTTCTGAGAGCGACGCAGTTCCCCCGGCTGCTTCCCGGCACCTCGCACCCCGTCCAGCAGAACACGGTGGGCCTCACACAGCAGGCGCACGCTGATGGGCAGCCCGTTGGGATCGCGCAGGTTGTCCTGTACCAGTCGAAAGGCGCGCAGATAGTTGGTGACTTCCTCGACATCGTCCGTGTTGCTGACGGCGAAACCCGCTTCCTCGTCGAACAGATCGATCAATGTCGCCTGGGTACCTTCGATTTGTGAGGTGAGCAGGGCCTCTTTGCGGATCGCGCTGTACAGCAGCCAGTCCACCGACGGTACCAGCCCGGATACCCCGGACAGGCGGGCGAGCGCCAGCTCTGCTTGATGATTCAGGTCGGCATACGCCTCTGGGGCCAGCTCAGGGTTGCTGGGCGGCAGCGGGTGCGGGATGAAGGCCTGAACCGATTCGCCCAGTGTCGTCGAGATGGCGTAAGTGCCTGTGGCTCGCTTCATGACAAAGATGTCTTTAATGTGACTTCTGGTTATTAAATCATTCTTTAATACGAAGCGCCAATATTAAACTTGCCTTTGTGCAGATGGCCTGCCGCCGACTACCCACCCGAACTGTCAAGGATGTCTTGACAGTTGCCGTGGGGCACTGGCCCAAGAAACCGGTTCTTGTCGCGATCGATCATGGCCACTGCCGCTTCCGCATCACGTACTGCCTATCTGCCCAGGCAAACTGGAAGAACTCTTTCATGGCTGGCACCTCAGCCTGGAGTTCCCAGGATTCTGCGGACACTGCCCCGTTTTTACGCTTGCGTGTGAAGCAAAGGTTGATCGCTCGGCCCACACACCGTCTGTACTGATATGGTATTCACCTGACACCGGTCACTG
>JAGRFO010000012.1 GCA_020446005.1 Rhodocyclaceae bacterium
GGCAAGGACCCCTCCAAGGTCGACCGCTCGGCCGCCTACGCCGGCCGCTACGTGGCCAAGAACATCGTCGCCGCCGGGCTGGCCGACAAGTGCGAGGTACAGGTCGCCTACGCCATCGGGGTGTCGCAGCCGGTGTCGCTGATGGTCAACACCTTCGGCACCGGCAAGATCGACGAAGCGAAGATCGAAGCGCTGGTGCGCGATCACTTCGACCTGCGCCCGAAAGGCATCGTCCAGTCGCTCGACCTGCTGCGCCCGATCTACGCCAAAACCGCCGCCTACGGCCACTTCGGCCGCGACGAGCCGGAATTCACCTGGGAAGCCACCGACAAGGCCGACGCACTGCGCGCCGCCGCCGGGCTCTGAACCCCCGCACCCGGCATTGAAAAACCCCGCCCCCGCGGCGGGGTTTTTCGTACACTGGCCCGGCGCGCACGCCGCCAAGTGTCACGGGCCGGGCGTGGCGGCGCAACGCACAATCCACCCATGCACGCCCGCCTCCAAGCCCTCCTGCCCTTGCTCTTCGTCCTGCTGTGGAGCACCGGCTTCATCGGCGCCAAGCTGGGGCTGCCCTTTGCCGAGCCGCTCAGTTTTCTGAGCATCCGCTACGTGCTGGTGATCGCGATCATGCTGCTCGTCGCGCTGGCCAGCCGCGCGCCCTGGCCGACCGAACGGGCCACCGTCGGCCACATCGCGGTGAGCGGTCTGTTGCTCCACGGGCTTTATCTGGGCGGGGTGTTCGTCTCCATCAAGCACGGTCTGCCCGCCGGCATTGCGGCGTTGGTGGTCGGCCTGCAGCCGCTGCTGACCGCAGTCGGCGCGGGCGCGCTGCTGGGCGAACGCGTCACCCGACGGCAATGGACCGGACTGGCGCTGGGTTTTGTCGGGGTGGCGCTGGTGGTCGGCGGGCGCGCCCGGCTCGACACCGTAAGCGCCGACACCCTGTGGCACATGCTCTGGCCGGCGCTGGTCGCGCTGCTGGCAATCACCGTCGGCACGCTGTACCAGAAACGCTTCTGCCCGCGCTTCGACCTGCGCACCGGCAGCGTCATCCAGTTCGTGCCGGCGCTGCTGATCACCGCGCTGGTCGCGGCCGGCACCGAGAGCTTGCAGGTCGAATGGCACGGGCGCTTCATCTTTGCCCTGCTGTGGCTGGTGCTGGTGCTGTCGGTGGGGGCGATCAGCCTGCTCAACCTGCTGATCCGCCAGGGCAGCGCGACCCACGTGGCGAGCCTGTTCTACCTCACCCCGCCGGTTACCGCGCTGATCGCCTGGGCGCTATTCGACGAGACGCTCTCGGCACTGGCGGTGGCGGGGATGGGCATCGCGGTCACCGGGGTGTGGCTGGCGCGGCGTTAGAATGGGCACCTTGTCCCGTCACCGGAGCCCTGCCATGCTGATGAGCACCACCCCCACCCTCGAAGGCCAGACCATCACCCGCTACCTCGGCGTCGTCAACGGCGAGGCCATCATCGGCGCCAACATCTTCAAGGACATGTTCGCCGCGGTACGCAACGTGGTCGGCGGGCGCGCCGGGGCCTACGAGCGCACCCTGGCCGACGCGCGCAACATCGCCTTCGAGGAAGCGGCCGAGGCGGCGCAAAAACTCGGCGCCAACGCGGTGGTCGGCATCGACGTCGACTACGAAGTGCTCGGTTCCGACAACGGCATGCTGATGGTGTGCGTCAGCGGCACGGCGGTCGTGGTCGCTTGAACACCGCCTCGGCCGTCACCGCCACCCGCATCCTCGGGCTCGACCCGGGTCTGCGGGTGACCGGTTTCGGCGTCATCGACACCCTCGGCCAGCAGTTGCGCTATGTCGCCAGCGGCTGCATCAAGACCGCCGACGGCGAGCTGCCGGGCCGGCTCAAGACGCTGCTCGACGGCGTGCGCGAGGTCATCGCCGCCTATCAGCCCGATCAGGTGGCGGTCGAGAAAGTGTTCGTGAACGTGAACCCGCAATCGACGCTGCTCCTCGGTCAGGCGCGCGGCGCGGTGATCTGCGGCGCGGTGTCCTGCGATCTGCCGGTGCTTGAATACACCGCGCTGCAGGTCAAGCAGGCGGTGGTCGGCCACGGCAAGGCGCACAAGGATCAGGTGCAGCACATGGTCCAGCGCCTCCTGCACCTGGCCGACGCGCCGCAGGCCGACGCCGCCGACGCGCTGGCCTGCGCGATCTGCCATGCCCACGGCGGGCTCGGCCTGGGCACGCTGGCCACCGCCGGCCTGCGGCGTCGTGGCGGGCGCATCAGTGCGCGATGAATCTGCTTCACCCCGGCGCTGAATAAGCTTCGCTTGTGCCCTGCGTCGCGGGCTGACACCATGCAGGTCAGCCGGCAGACCGCGCGCTGGCCGTGACCGAGGAGACCATAATGACAACAACCCGCACTGCGCCGCGCCCCCGCGTCGGCCTGTTCGCCACCTGCATCATGAATGCCTTCCGCCCCAACATCGGCTTCGCCAGCGCCAAGCTGCTCGAAGACGCGGGCTGCACGGTGAGCGTGCCCGCCACCCAGACCTGCTGCGGCCAGCCCGGCCTGAACAGCGGCGATGAGGACGGCACCCGCGCGCTGGCCCGGCAGGTGATCGAAACCTTCGAGGGCTTCGACTACGTGGTCGGCCCCTCCGGCTCGTGCATGGCGACCATCCGCCACGACTACCCGGATCTGTTCGCCCACAACCCGGAATGGCACGCCCGCGCCACCGCGCTGGCGGCCAAGAGCTTCGAGCTGATGTCCTTCCTCACCGACGTGATGGGCGTGACCACGGTGGATGCCCGCTACGACGGCACGGTCACCTATCACGACTCCTGTTCCGGCCTGCGCAGCCTCGGCATCAAGGGCCAGCCGCGCGCCCTGCTGGCGAGCGTCGGCGGGCTGGAACTGAAGGAGATGGAAGACACCGACGTGTGCTGCGGCTTCGGCGGCACNNGCACCTTCTGCGTCAAGTATCCCGAAATCTCGGCCAAGCTGGCCGACGACAAGCTCGCCAACGCGGCCCGGACCGGCGCCACCACGCTGCTCGGCGGCGACCTCGGTTGCCTGCTGCATCTGGCCGGCCGCCTGCGCCGCACCGGCTCGACGGTGAAGGTCTACCACACCGCCGAAGTGCTCGCCGGGATGACCGACATCCCCAGCCTCGGCGAAGCCGCCAAGGGAGGTGCATGATGGAATTTCGCTCCCCCGAGTTTCAGCCGCGCGCGGTGCATGCCCTTCATGACGCCAATCTGCAGAAGGCGCTGGGCAAGGCGCGCGGCGGTTTTGTCGAAAAGCGCGCCCAGTGCGCCGCCGCCCTGCCCGAGTTCGAGGCACTGCGCGACACCGCCGCCGAGATCAAGAACCACGTGCTCGCCAACCTCGACCACTACCTCGAAAAATACGAGGCCGCGGTGACCGCCGCCGGCGGCCACGTGCATTGGGCCAAGGACGCCGAAGAGGCGCGCGCGATCATCCTCGGCATCTGCAAGAAGGCCAACGCAAAGCGCATCACCAAGGGCAAGTCGATGGTGTCGGAGGAGATGTCGCTCAACGAGGCGCTGATCGACGAAGGCTACGAAGTGGTCGAGACCGACCTGGGCGAGTACATCATCCAGCTCGCCGACGAGCCGCCTTCGCACATCATCGCCCCGGCGGTTCACAAGACCAAGGAGCAGGTCGCCGACCTGTTCGCCGCGGCCCACAACAAACCGCGCATCACCGACCGCGCGGCGCTGGTGGCCGAGGCGCGCGAGGTGCTGCGCGAGAAGTATTTCGACGCCGAGGTGGGCATCACCGGCGGCAACTTTCTGGTCGCCGAAACCGGCTCGTCGGTGATCGTCACCAACGAAGGCAATGGCGACCTCACCCAGACGCTGGCGCGGGTGCACATCGTCACCAGCGGCATCGAGCGCGTCATCCCCACCCTCGACGACCTGTCTGTCTTCCTGCGCGTGCTGGCGCGCAGCGCCACCGGCCAGGAGACCGAAACCTACACCACCCTGTCGACCGGCCCGCGCCGCGAGGGCGACGTCGACGGCCCCGAGGAATACCACGTGGTGCTGCTCGACAACGGCCGCAGCAAGATGCTCGGCAGCCGTTTTCAGGACATGCTGCGCTGCATCCGCTGCGGCGCGTGCATGAACCACTGCCCGGTGTACGGCTCGATTGGCGGCCACGCCTACGGCTGGGTGTACCCCGGCCCGATGGGCTCGGTGCTGACCCCGCTGATCAAGGGCATGGATGGCACCTACGACCTGCCCAACGCCTGCACCCTCAACGGCCGCTGCCAGTCGGTGTGCCCGGTGCGCATCCCGCTTCCCGACCTGCTGCGCGAAATCCGCCACAAGCAGTTCCGCGAGGAGCGCACCCCCAAGCGCCAGAAGCAGGCGCTCAAGCTGTGGCGCTACGCCGCCGAGCGGCCGGGGCTGTACCACTTCGCCGAACGGCTCGGGGTGCGCATTCTCGCCGGCATGGCCAAGGGCAAGGGCAAACTCGGCCGCCTGCCCTTCGACCCTGGCTGGGGCGGCGCGCGCGACCTGCCCGCCCCCGAAGGGCGCACCTTCATCGACCAATGGCAAGCCCAGCGAGGTGAGAAATGAGCAGCCGCGACAGCATCCTCCACGCCGTTCGCCAGGGCCTCGGCCGCAACGCCCTGCCCGCCACCGAGCGCGCTGCGCTCGACGCGCGCGGCATCCCGCAGCACATCCGCCCGGCGGTCGATGACGCCGATCTGGTGGCGCGCTTCATCGCCCGTTTCGAATCCCGTTCCGGCACCACCGCGCGCATCGCCAGCTTCGCCGACGTCCCCGCCGCGGTCGCCGCGTTTGCTGCCGATAACGGCATGGCCACCTGCGCGGTGGTCGGCACCCGCCTCGGCGAACTGGTCTGGCCGGAAGGCTGGCAGATCGACCACGGCGTCGCCGGCATCGAGGTCATGCTCGGCGTGTCGGCCGCTTATCTGGGCGTCGCCGAGACCGGCAGCGTACTGATGATGTCCGGCCCCGACAGCCCGATCAGTCACAACTTCGTGCCCGAAAGCCACGTCGTGGTGCTGCGCGCCGCCGACATCGTGCGCCACTTCGAGGACGGCTGGACGCGCCTGCGCGACAGTGGTCAGGCGGTGCCGCGGGCGATGAACTTCATCGCCGGCCCCTCGCGCACCGGCGATGTCGAGCAGACCATCGAGCTTGGCGCCCACGGCCCGCGGCGGATGCATGTGCTGATCGTCGGCTGAGCCTCAGCGGCGCTCAACAAAGCGCCGCGCATCGGCCAGAAAATGCGCGGCGTCGGCGGCAAAGCCGGCGTAATCGCCGCGCAGCGCCTCGCCGCAACCGAGAAAGGCTTCGGGCCGCCGCAGCCGCCCGGCGATCCGGTCGAGCGCATAGACGATGGTGTCCACCTCGCGGTAGGAACTCAGCCAGTCGTGTGCCGCCATGCGCCCCAGCACCGGCGCGGCGCGCGGCGGCAGGCGGTGGCGATGGGTGTCGAACAGCGCGTACTGGCGGGCGGCAAAGTCGGCCAGAGCCTCCTGCGGATGCCAGCGCGACCACTGCGCGGCCAAAAAGTGATCGTAGAACATGTCCACCATCACCCCGGCAAAGCGCCGGTGCGACCCGACAACCCGTTCGCGCGAGCACCGGAAGGCCGGGTGCGTGTCGGCAAACGCGTCGATCGCGCGGTGCAGCGCCACCCCGGCGGCGATGTCGGCGGGCAGCGCGCCGGGCAGCGCGCCCTTGACGAAATCGCCCGCCACCGCGCCCAGCCGCATGCCCTCGTCCGGCCC
>JAGRFO010000143.1 GCA_020446005.1 Rhodocyclaceae bacterium
CGGCGCCCTGCACCACGGTCTCACCGAGACCGTAGCTGCTGGTGATGAACACCACCTGGTCGAAGCCGGATTCGGTGTCGATGGTGAACATCACGCCAGCGGCCCCGGTGTCGGAGCGCACCATGCGCTGCACGCCAGCCGACAAGGCCACCTCGGCGTGAGCAAAGCCCTTGTGGACGCGGTAGGCGATCGCGCGATCGTTGTACAGCGAGGCGAACACTTCCTTGATGGCGTGGAGGATGTTGGCGTAGCCGTGGATGTTGAGGAAGCTTTCCTGCTGCCCGGCGAAGGACGCATCGGGCAAGTCCTCCGCGGTGGCCGACGAGCGCACCGCGAAGCTGCCCTCGCCCTCCGCGGTGATCTTTTCGTAGGCGGCCTTGATCTCGGCCTCGAGGCGGGCCGGGAACGGCAAATCGACGATCCACTGGCGAATCTGCTTGCCCACCCGCGCCAGTTCCAGCACATCGTCCACATCCAGCGTGTCGAGCGCGCCGTTGATGCGTTCCGCCAGCGCCTGATGTCCCAGAAATTCGCGATAGGCTTCGGCCGTTGTGGCAAAACCGCCGGGGACGCGTACACTGGACGGCAACTGGCTGATCATCTCGCCCAGCGAGGCGTTCTTGCCGCCCACCTGCTCGACGTCCGACATGCGCAGCTCTTCAAACGGGATGACGTAACGACTCATAACAGCTCTTCCAGAAAGGTTTGAGAAAAAACAAAGTCCGAGTTTATAAAGAAATGCTGCCCCGCCACAAAGCGGGCTAACCCCAATAATCTCACATCACCTCCCGCCATGAACGAGAACCCCTCCCGCACCGTGTTCTTTATCTCCGACGGCACCGGCATCACCGCCGAAACCCTCGGTCACAGCCTGCTGGCGCAGTTTCCTCAAATCCGTTTCAAGCAGGTCCGCCTGCCCTTTGTCGACTCGGTCAGCAAGGCGCGCGACTGCGCCACCCGCATCCGCAACTCAGCCCGGGAAGACGGTGCCCGACCGATCGTCATCAACTCGCTGGTCGAACCCGAAGTGGTGGCCGCGCTGCGCCATGCCGACGCACTTTTCCTCGACCTGTTCGAGCGCTTCATCGAGCCGCTCGAAAACGAGCTCGGCCAGCGCTCGACCCATACCGTGGGGCGCTTTCACGGCATTGCCGACAGTCTCGACTACAAAGACCGGATCGAGGCCATCAACTTCACCCTGGCGCACGACGACGGCGTCTCCCACGCCGAGCTCGAAGCCGCCGACGTGATCCTGGTGGGGGTTTCGCGTTCCGGCAAGACCCCCACCAGCCTGTATCTGGCGATGCAGTTCGGGGTCAAGGCCGCCAACTACCCGCTCATTCCCGAAGACTTCGAGCGCAACAAGCTGCCCACTGAACTGCACAAGCACCGGCGCAAGCTCTTCGGCCTCACCATCAGCCCCGAGCGGCTCGCCCAGATCCGTCAGGAACGACGCCCCGACAGCAACTACGCCGACCTCGAAAACTGCCGTTTCGAGATCGAAGCCGCCCAGCGCCTGATGCAGCGCGAGCACATCCCTTGGCTCGACTCCACCGCGCGCTCGATCGAAGAAATTTCCACCAAGATCATGCAGGACGTACACCTCAACAAGCGCGGCTATTGAGCACGCGCCCGGCATGTACAATTCGGCCTCGATTCACCGGCAGCCCGCCAGCGCTGCCGAACCGGACACAAGCACATGAAACGCTCTCGCAACAAACGTCGTGGCGGCCTCGGCGCCGATGCCGAACGGCTCGTCTGGCTGGCCACCGGACTGGCCGAATCGGGCAGCCGCGCCGAAGACCGGTTCTGGGAAAAACACCTCACCACCCTGATCGACCAGTTGCTCGACACCGGCGACGAAGACCCCATCAACGACGCCCTCGACCACCTCTACACCGCCAGCATCACGGCCTATGACGAGTTGGCCGACTTCGTCGAATCGCGCGCCGAGAACGCCGGCCGCAACAACGCCGACGATGACATCGTGCTGGTCGCCGCGCCGCTGCTGGCCTGGTCGCGCTACCGCATTCCCGCCTCGCAGATTCCGGCCGCGGTGGTGGCCAACCTGCGTGTCCATCTGCAGGCGCACATCCTCGCCGACGGGGTGCGGCTGGCGGTCGCCGACTACCTCTTCAGCCCCGATCACTTGCCGGTCGGCTACTGCAACACCGCGCGCTTCGCCAACGCGCTGGGCGAAGCGGCGCTGGCCAACCAGAACCTGCGCATCGACGCCGCCGACCTGCCCGAGACCGCGCACTTCCTGTCCGATACCCGCTACCTGCTGTTCGCGGTCGCCGCCCAGCGCGGCACGCCGATGTTCCGCTGGCAGGAGGCCGGCGGCGAGCGCGAGACCGCGCTCACCCAGTGGCGCAGCCAGGGCGGCGCCTGCCTGATGCCGATGCTGCCCGGCTGCGCGGTCGAAGTGGTGCTGCCGGACGCCTACTTCGCCGCCTCGCGGGCGGTCGACCGCGCCAGCCGCGACTACGCGGTGCGCGCCTCGGTGGCCTTTCTGGGCACCACCCTCGAAGTCCCCGCCAGCGGCCTGCGCGCCATCGTGGCGCCCTTTCACGACCGGCAGCTCGAAGAATTCCGCATCGGCATCACCTTGCGCGACAAGGATCAGGTCATCCACGGCATCGTGTGGCCGCTTCTGGGCGCGGAAGACGAACAGAGCGACATCCCCCAGCAGATCGACGCCGCACTGCGCGAATGCGGCGTCACCGAGATCGTGGTGCTTCACCACCGCTTCCCGATGGAATACTGCGACGACTGCGGCTCGCCGCTCTATCCCTCGCCCGACGGCGAGGCGGTGCACGCCGAATTGCCGGAAGAAGAAGGCGAGGCCGTGCCCCGCCATTTGCACTGAATTCGCGCGCGCCCATGCCTCAAGTTTCAGCCCAGGCAGGACGTTGAAACCCGTGCTGTCCGGTTCAGGAAAACGCCGGGCACCAACGAGAAAAACCCTTCAAACGGGATGGAGAAACGGCATGAATTCAGCACTTCGAGGCTTGCGACGGGCAATCGCATGGGTGGCGCTGGCGGCAACCCCCGCGCTGGTCAACGCGGCGGATATCGTCATCGGTCAGGTCGCGCCGCTCAGCGGGGTGCTCGCCCCCACCGGCACCGGCGTCAATCTTGGCATTCAGGCCTATTTCGCGCGGGTCAACGCCAACGGCGGCATTCGCGGCAGCGCGCTGCGTCTGGTCACCCGAGACGACGCTTACAAGGTCGCCGAGACGCTCAAGCAGACGCGCGAACTGCTCGCCGCCGAAAAACCGCTGGCCCTGGTTGGCCTGGTCGGCACCGGCAACGTCACCGCACTGCACCAGGAAGGGATTCTCGAGAAGGAAGGCATTGCCCTGGTCGGCGTACGATCGGGCGCGATGGCACTGCGCCAGCCGGTGCCCACCCACATCTTCCACACCCGCGCCAGCTACGCCGCCGAGGTGGCGCGCATCATCACCCAGATGAAGAGCATGGGCCTGTCGCGGGTGGCGGTGTTCTACCAGAACGACCCCTTCGGCAAGGATGGCCTGAGCGCCGCGGAAACGGCCTTGAAGGCAGCACAGATCGAACTGGCGGCAACCGGCAGCTACGAGAAGGGCACCACCGAGGTCAGCGAGGCGGTCAAGACCATCCACGCCGCCGACCCCAACGGCGTCATTCTGATCTCCAATACCGCCGCCACCGCGGCATTCGTCAAGGAAATCAAGGCCGCCGGCAGCTTCTCCCTGCTGATGGCAGTCTCGGTCACCGCCGGCCCCGGCGTCGCCAAACGGATCGGCAACGAGACCGCGCGCGGGCTGGGGGTGGTGCAGGTGGTCCCCTCGCCCGAATCGGGGGCCGTGCCGATCAGCCGTGAGCTGATGGAAGACCTCAAGCGCATCAAGTCCGACCAGGCGCCCAACCACACCATTCTTGAGGGCTATCTGATGGCCAAGGTGCTGGTCGAAGGCATCCGCCGGGCGGGCGAGAACAGCCGTAGCGCGGTGCTTGCGGCGCTCAACAATCTGGGACGTTTCGACGCTGGCGGCGTGACCATCCGCTACTCGCCGAGCAGCCACGACGGCTCGGATTACACCGACGTGTCGATTCTCGACCGCAACGGCAACCTGCTGCGCTAAGCGCCCAGCCCCTCGACGAACCCGGCGATGGCGGCGATGACCTGCGCCGCCTGATCGCGCTGCGGGCTGTGGCCGCACTGCCCCAGCGTAAGACGCGTCGTGCCGGGAACCGCCTCGGCGATCACGTCGATCTGGCGCAGCGTGGCGTATTCGTCGTCCTCGCCCTGCAGCGCCAGCACCGGACAGTCGATCGCCGGAAGGCAATCCTCGATATTCCAGTCTCGAAATTCCGGCCGCAGCCAGGTGTCGTTCCAGGAATGAAACACCCAGTCGGGATCGTCGTGATAGCGCGCCAGTCGCTCGCGCAGATTGGTGTGTTGCCAGGCCGCGCGCGCGTCGCGAATCCCCGCCAGGGTGATCTCCTCGACAAACTCGTGCGGCGCCATCACCACCAGCGCACGCACCGGCCGCGCCGCCCGCGCGGCGTGGATCAACGCGATCGATCCGCCGTCGCTGTGCCCCACCAGCAGCGGTCGATCGACCGCCAGCCGGTCGAGCAGCGCGGGCAGCGCGTCCAACGCCTCGCGGTGCATGTAGTCGACGCCGCGCGCCTGCCGCTGAGGGCTGGAGCGGCCATAACCGGCGCGCGCGTAGACCACCCCGCCGCAGCCGGTGCGATCGCACACCTGCTGCGGAAAATCACGCCACATGTCGATGCAGCCCAGCCCCTCGTGGAGGAACACCAGCGTCGGGCGCTCCGGGTCGGCGGCGGGGATGGTGAGCAGATCGATGCGGTCGTCGCCAACCTCCACCCGCCGGCGCAGCGCGCTCAACCGGCGTGCCCTGCGCGCAGGAAGGCGCTCACGATGTCGATCTGGGTGGCGTCGAGCAGCATCGGCGCGTGGCCGACGCCCGGCACCTCGACCAGCTGCGCCCGGGGCCCACGCGCCGCCATTTGCACTGCCGTCTCGTGCAGCAGCAAATCCGACTGTGCCCCGCGGATCACCAGCGTCGGGCAACGGATCGCGTCGTAGGTGGACCACAGGTCGACATCCACCATCAACGGCGTCTTGCGGAAGGGCTCGCCGATGCCGGGGTCGTAGACCATCGCCACCCCGCCCTCGACCGGCTTGACCGCGTGGAGGGTGAGATGCCGCCACTGCGCGTCGGTGAGCGGCCCGAACGGCGCGCTGACCTCGCGGATGTAGGCCTCGGCGGCGTCCAGATCGGCGAACACCGGCGCCGCGCCGACATACTCCCCGATCCGCTTGATCGAGACCGCAGTGATCATCGGCCCGACGTCGTTGAGCACCATCCGGCGGATCGGCGAGTCCGGCATCGACGCGATCACCATCCCGATCAGCCCCCCCATCGAGGTGCCGACCCACTCCACCTGCGCCACGTCCAGCCGCGCGATCAGGGTGATCATGTCGGCCACGTACTGCGGAAACCCATAGTCCGACTTGACCGCCAGCCAGTCGCTGCGTCCGCGCCCGACCACGTCCGGGCAGACCACCCGATAGTCCGCCGCCAGCGCCTCGGCGAGAAAGTCGAAATCGCGGCCATTGCGGGTCAGCCCGTGCACGCACACCAGCACGCGCGGATTGTCGGGGTCGCCCCATTCGGTGTAAGCCATCCGGTGCAGGCCATGCGCGCTGGCGCACTGCACGGTGCGGTGGCGCATGCCGCGCTCGGCGCGCGCGCCCAAGCAGCGGCGCAAAGTGTCGAAGAATCCCATCGGTGTCGGCTCGATCGCTCAGTCAGGAACAGCGTCGAGCATAGCACTGGGCAGATGACAATCGCGCCGCGCGAGCTTCAATCCCGTACATGCCAGTACCGTCGCCGCAGCGGCGCCTGTGCGCTGACGTCGATTCCGTCATCCGCAAAACGCACATGCACCGCGCCGTCGGCATCGGTTCGCCAGATCTGGGCGCCAGCGGCCGACCAGCGCGCCACCACCGCCTTGGCCGGATGACCGAAGGGGTTGTTGCGGCCACTGGCAAAGATCACATGGTCCGCCGCGCTGGCGGCCACAAACGCCGCGCTGGACGAAGTCTTGCTGCCATGATGCGGCGCCACCACCACGCGGCTGGCCGGCAGAGCCCGCCTCAACAGGTCGGCCTCGATACGCGCCTCGATGTCGCCGGGCAGCAGCAGGCTCGCCCCCGGCCCGTGGACGTAGAGCACGCACGATCGGTTGTTGTCGCGCTCGATGAGCGCATCGCCGAGCGGATGCAGCCAGGCAAAGCGCACCCCATCCCAGTCCCAGCCGGTCCCGGCAACACAGCGCTCGGGCGACGGCAAGCCGATCACAGCCACGCCCTCGCCCACACTGGTTCGCACTACCGGCACCGCGTCGATCACGCTCCCTGCTCCGCCGACATGATCGTTGTCGTCATGCGACAGCACCAGCCGATCGACGCG
The DNA here is from genome assembly GCA_020446005.1 of Rhodocyclaceae bacterium. Classification (GTDB taxonomy): domain Bacteria; phylum Pseudomonadota; class Gammaproteobacteria; order Burkholderiales; family Rhodocyclaceae; genus Nitrogeniibacter. The sequence goes on from JAGRFO010000143.1 coordinate 6,492, forward strand.
CCCGACCCCGACGGCGCGCAGATACGGCGCCACCACCCGCTCGCCAGCATCCCCGCCACCGCGAAAATAGGCCCGCCCGCTGTCATAGAGCAGCTCATGGCGACGGGTGCGCACGTGCACCGCCAGCCCCTGACCGACATCGAGCACCGTGGCCTCGAAGCGGCCGGGCGGCGGTCGCGGCGGCGACCACAGCAGCATCGGCAACATCGCCACCGCCCCCAGCGCGCGCAGCGGGGTGCCGCGCGGCAGCAGCAGCCACACCCCGCCGACCAGCGCCAGCGCCACCAGCGCAAGCGGGGCCTCGGCCTGCGTCCACTGCGCCCACGGCCAATCGGCCATCATCTCGAGCAGGGCGAACAGGGCGTCCATGACCGCCGCGGCCACGTGCAGGGGCGCGTCGATTCCGCTCAGCACCCCGGCCAGCACCCATGGCACCACCCCCACGCTCACCACCGGAATGGCGATCGCGTTGGCCAGCGGGGCGACCAGCGACATCGCGCCGAACAAGCACAGCAGCAGCGGCGCAGTCACCAGCGTGATGCCCCACTGGGCGCGCGCGAAACCGACGGCCCGCGAGGGCGCGCCGCGCCGCCCGGTGAGCGCCAGCATCAGCGCGGCCACCGCGCCGAAAGAGAGCCAGAAACCCGCCGACAACACCGCCCACGGATCGAAGCCGACCACCCCGGCGAGCGCCAGCAACAGCACCTGACGGGCCGGCACGCGACGCGCGACCAGCAAGGCGCTGGTCGCCACCGTCACCATCAGCACCGCGCGGGTCACCGGGATGCCGAAGCCTGCCAGCGCGCCGTAGCCGAGCGCGGCGAGGGTCGCGGCGCACAAGGCCGCACGTTGCGCCGGTAGCCGCAGGGCCAAGGCAGGCATGCGCCGCCATAGTCCGCCGGTCAACACCGCCGCCAACGCGGCGACGATCGACACGTGCAGGCCGGAGATGGCGACCAGATGGGCGGTGCCGGTGGTGCGCAGGACGCGCCACTGCTGCGCGTCGATAGCGCTCTGGTCGCCAATCGCCAAGGCGCTCACCAGCGCCGCCGACGGTGCATCGAGCACCGTCGCGATCCGCGCGCACAGCCGGTCGCGCAAGGCGTCGATGCGCTGCCCCGGCCCGCGACTGCCGCCGTCGAGCAAGACAGCTTCGCGCACAAATCCCCCGCCGCCGATGCCGCGTGCGAACTGCCAGCCGGCGTAGTCGAAACCGCCCGGATTGAAATGACTGACATGACGGCGCAAGCGCAGCGTGAGCCGCATCCGCTGACCGGGGCCGAAGCTCGGCAGCGGTGCCTCGGCCGCGCGCGGCGGATACCAGCTCAGCGCCAGCAGGGCGGGCAGGGTGACTTCGGCGGGGTCTGGCGCGAACGTGAAACGCATCCCCTCGCCGCTGTGGCGCGGCAAGCCCACGACCTCGCCGTCGATCGTCATGGTGTGGCCGTCGAGTGTGGACGCCAGCAGGTCATCCATTCGCCATTGCGCACGCACGGTGGTGTACAGCGCGCCGATGGCGAGGCCGAGCAGCAGCGTCAGCACCAACCGCGCAAGGCCTCGCCGGGCGAAAATCCGCCAACGCAGCGCAGCCGTGGTCGCGACGAGGACGCCGAGTAGCGCCGCGTCCGGAAGATCAGCGGAATGCTGAACCAACAGCACGCCGCACAGCGCCGCCAGAATTGCCATTTGCATGACCGCGACTCTACCCGTGCGGGATGTAGAGCGCCATTGCCGGAGGTGCGACCGCGTGTCGTCAGCCGCTAGAATGAGGCCGACAGACCATGCGCACATTCCTCAAAGGCAAACTCCCCGACCCCGCCGCAATCGCCGCCAACCGCTGGCTGCGGCCGTTCGCCAACACCCTGCTCCACCCCCGGCTGTGGCACCTCAACCGCCACTCGGCGGCCGGCGCGGTGGCGGTCGGGCTGTTCTGCGGGCTGATCCCCGGTCCCTTCCAGATGCCCGGCGCGGCGCTCGCCTGCGTGTTGCTGCGGGTCAACCTGCCGCTGGCGCTGCTGACAACGCTCTACACCAATCCGTTCACCATCGTGCCCTTGTATCTGGCCGCCTACACGCTGGGAGACGGGCTGATCGGCAGCGGCGGGACTTTCGTCGCGCCGCCCGAACTGGCCAGCCTATCCGCCAGCCAATGGGCCGGCGCACTGTGGACGTGGATGCTGGGGCTGGGTCGCCCGCTGGCGCTCGGGCTGGTGTTGCTGGCGAGCGCACTGGCGGGCGTGGGCTACGGCGTGGTGCGCGTGGCCTGGCGCTGGCATCTGGTCCGCGCCTGGCGCCGGCGCCGCGGCCACAACAAAAAGGGCGGCCCGACCGGCCGCCCCGATGACTGACAACCGACGGGATCAGACCTTGAAGCGCGACACCTCGTCCCGCAGCGATGTGGCCAGCCGTTCAAGCTGGAGCGCGGTGGTCGAGGTCTCCTTCACTGCCTGGCTGTTGCGCTCGCACATCTGGGCGATGGCCTCGACGTTGCGCGCGATGTCGGTGCTGGCGGCGCTTTGCTCGCGCAGCGCGTAGGAAATGTCGCTCACCGACTCGACCACGCTGCCGGCACTGGCGTTGATCTGCTCCATCGACTCGCCGGCGTGGGTGGTCAGCTCGACCCCCTGACGCACCCGCTCGACCCCGTTTTCCATGGTGGAGACCGCGCGGTGCGTGCCTTCCTGAATCGCCCCGACCATGTCGGTGATTTCGTGGGTGGCGGTGGCGGTCCGTTCCGCCAGCTTGCGCACTTCGTCGGCCACCACCGCGAAACCGCGACCGCTCTCGCCGGCGCGCGCCGCCTCGATGGCGGCATTGAGCGCCAGCAGATTGGTCTGCTCGGCGATTTCGCTGATCGAGTTGACGATGGTCGAAATCCGTTCGGACTGCCCGCCCAGCGCACGGATCACCTCCGCCGCCTGATTGACCGTCTCGGCAATCCGTTCCATTTCAACCACCGATTTGCGTACCACCGCCCCGCCTTCACCGGCCAGCTCACCGGCGCTGCGACTCTGCTCCGCCGCGGTGTTGGCGTGACGCGAGATCTGGTCGATGCCGACTGTCATCTCCTCGACGGCAGCCGCCATGCCGGCCGCCGATTCGCTCTGCTTTTCCGATCCGTCGGCGACCTCGGTGGAGGCGCTGGCCATCCGCCCGCCGGCGGCGGACAGTTCCTCGGCGCTGCGCTTGACCTGGGCAATGATGGAACGCAGATTGCCCGACATGGCATTGAACTGATCGGCCACCTCGGCGAGCTCGTCGTGCGCCGACAGCTCCACCTGAACGGTGTAATCGCCGCTGGCCAGTTGCTTGCTTCCAATGCTGAGTTCCTCGACCGATCCAACGATCGAGAAATACATGCCGCCGACCAGATAGCCGACCACCAGCACCGCGATCACCGACAACGCAATATCGAACCACAGGACGTTCTGCAACTCGGCATGGCGGGCAGCCAGGAGGCTGGTGACGCTGGGGCGGATGCTCTTGTTGGTGTGATCCAGCAAGGTACCAATGGCCTTGGTGCCCACCCCGAAAAACGCCGCCGGGGCCGCCTCGAATTTCTGTTCCAGGATCTGTTTTTGTGCCAGCTCGCCGACTGCATCGACGCCAGCGCGGATATCTTTGGACGCCGCGCCCAGCGCCTGCGCCAGCCCCGGGTTATAACGCGCCGCGCGCTCCAGCCGGTCGGCCAAGGCGGCCTGAGTGACCGACAGTTGCGCCAACTGGCGGATCAGGGCTTTTTCGTCATCCAGAGTCAACTCCCCGCGCGCCAGAATGCCGGTGCCGAAACCGCGCAAGCGACCGAGCCGCTCGGACATTTCCGGCACTTCATGCAACAGGACCTCGATCAGGTTGGAGGAAGCAGCATCCGAGTCGAAGGCCAGGCTGGAAGCGCTGCCGACGTCCACGATCAGGCTCAGCATGTCCTTGACCATGGCGGTGTGGGCGGCGAAGTTGGGGCCCCGTTCGGGCGGCTTTTGCGCCTTGAGCGCCGGCCACTGCCCCTTGACCTGGTTCCATGCCGCGGACAAACCGAAATCCGCCCCCGGGCCGCTCACCGCCGCATCGAAGGTGGCGATCGCCGCGTCCAGCGCCTCAGCCTTGGCAGCCACCTTGGGGGCCAGCGAGGCGTCGCCACCAAGCAATCCGGAGGTCATCCCGCGATGCTGCTGCATCAGGGTCAGCACCCCCATCGCCGGCTCCAGCAGGCCGAAGCCGGCCTGCTCGCGTTTGACAAAACTCAACTGGTCATTGGCCTGGATGTAGATCTGGGCCAGCAACACCGCCGAGGCCACTGCCGCGATACTGCAGATCAACAGGAACTTGCTGGTGTAGCGCAGTTTGTTGAGCAGCAGGATCGCCGGGTTGAATATGGTTTTCATCGCACTCCCCTCCGGGCGGGCAATAGGTACGCGCGCATGCGTACGTGCCCTAGGGTCAACTGCGGTTGCTTGCGCTGAAAACTTTAGGAAGATTTGCGGGTTCGGACACCGCGCTCTGCGGCCGGATCGGGCGGATATTCATCCGTCAAGCAGGCGGCCGTCCTCGAGCGTCATGACATGACCGACACAGCGGGCGAGCGCGGTGTCGTGAGTGACGATGACGAAGCTGGTCCCCTGCGCGGCGTTGAGTTCGAGCATCAGATCGAACACCGCGGCGGCGGTCTTGCTGTCGAGGTTGCCGGTCGGCTCGTCGGCCAGCACGCAGGCCGGCGCGGTGACCAAGGCGCGCGCGATCGCCGCACGCTGGCGCTCCCCGCCGGACAGTTCGCCGGGCGCGTGGTCGAGCCGGTGACCGAGCCCGACCCGGCCGAGCATGGCCGCCGCCCGTTCGTCGGCCTCGGCCCTGGCCATGCGGCGGATGTAGAGCGGCATGGCCACATTCTCCAGCGCGGAGAATTCCGGCAAGAGGTGATGGAACTGATAGACGAAGCCCAGTTGCCGGTTGCGCAGCCGGCCGCGCGCCCGCTCCGACAGCCGCGCCAGATCCTCCCCGCCGAGCTGAACCGTTCCAGCGCTGGGCAGGTCGAGCCCACCGAGCAGATGCAGCAAGGTGCTCTTGCCCGAACCCGATGCGCCGACAATCGCGCGCCGCTCGCCGGGGGCAACGCACAGATCCACCCCGCGCAACACCGCCACCGCGTCCGCCCCTTCCCTGAAACGCTTCTCCAGCCCCTGACAGGCGAGCACCGGCGTGATCGCGTCACTCATAACGCAGCGCCTCCGCCGGGTTGACCTGCGCCCCGCGCCAGCTCGGATAGAGCGTGGCGAGCAGGGTGAGCACGAAGGACACGCTGGTGATGGTGATGACGTCGGCGGGCAGCACTTGCGAGGGCATCTCGTTGATGTAATAGATTTCCTTGTTCCACAGGGTGGTGCCCAGCAACGTTTCAAGCGCGGGGATGACCACATCGAGGTTTGTTGCCAGCGCGATCCCGCCGACCACCCCGGCGATCAGCCCGACCACCCCGATGATCGCCCCCTGCAGCACGAAGATCGCCATGATCGCGCCGGGGCTGGCGCCCAGCGTGCGCAGGATGGCGATGTCGGCGGTCTTCTCCTGCACCGCCATCACCAGCGTGGACACGATGTTGAAAGCGGCGACGGCGACGATCAGGAACAGGATGATGGCCATCATCTTCTTCTCCAGCGCCACCGCGCGAAAGAAGTTGGCGTGGCTGCTGGTCCAGTCCGACAGCAGGGTCGAGGTATCGAAGCGATCCGCCAGTTCGCGGATCACCCGCGGCGCGGCGAACAGGTCGTCGAGCTTGAGGCGCACCCCGCTCACCCCGTCGCCCATGCGGTACAGCACCTGCGCGTCGCGCATGTGAATCAGCGCCATGCCGGAATCGAACTCGAACATGCCGGCCTCGAAAATGCCCACCACCGTGAACTGTTTGAGCCGCGGCAGCACCGCCGCCGGCGTGACCAGCCCCTGCGGCGCGATCAGCGTCACCTTGTCGCCCGGCCGCACCCGCAGCGCCTGCGCCAGTTCCAGCCCGAGCACGATCCCGAAGGCGCCAGGCTGGAGGTCCGTCAGCGCGCCCGAGCGCATCGTCCGGCCAAAATCGGCCACCGTGTTTTCCGCCGCCGGCAGGATGCCGCGCACCATCGCGCCGCGCACGTTCTGGTCGAAGGACAGCATCCCCTGCGCTTGTACGAAGGGCGCGGTGCCGACCACGTCGGGATGTTGCGCTGCCGTGTCGGCGGCTTGCTGCCAGGCCACCAGATCGCCATTGACGGCGGTGATCTGGGCATGCGAGGCCACCCCCAGAATGCGCGTGCGCAGCTCTTTCTGAAAACCGTTCATCACCGACAGCACGGTGATCAACGCCGCCACGCCCAGCGCGATGCCGAGCATCGACACCAGCGAGATGAAGGAGATGAAGCGGTTGCGCCCCTGCGCGCGTTTGCGCGAGCGCGTGTAACGCCAGCCGATCAGTGTTTCGTAACGCATCTGCCGCGAACCAGAATCCTCAGGCCCGCCATTGTGCCCAAACTCCTCGCCCAAGGCGATGTGGCGCGCTTCGTCGCGGCTGCTGCGTGCTAGAATCGACGCCCCAAAACCATTCATTCATCATGCACCTGCAACTCCTCATTCCCGGCATGTTATGGCCCAGCGTGCAAGCCCGCGGCTATGCCGACGCCTTGCCCCTGCCGGCCCTCAACCTGCTGCTCGCGCGCGGCCAGACCCGCCGCAAAATGCCCGAATCGCCGGAGCAGGCCCTGCGGCGCCTGTTCAAGCTCGCCGGCAGCGAACGCACCGACGCCAGCGTGCGCCGCCTCGGCGAGGCCGACGGGCTGCGCATGACCGACACCGTGATGTGCGCCGACCCGGTGCATCTGCACTTCGCGGGCGACCACCTGCTGCTCGCCGACGCGTCCGGCCTCGACATCCAGCCCGACGAGGCAGACGCGCTGGTCGCCAGTCTCAACAAGGCTTTCAGCCAGGTCGGTCGATTCGAGGCTCCCGCGCCGCATCGCTGGTATCTGTACCCGGCCAAGCCGCCCACCGCGCGCTTCGTCCCGCTGGGCGATGTCATCAGCCGGCCCGTCGCCCATTTCGTCCCCACCGGCGACGATGCGCGGATGTGGCATCGGGTCATGAACGACATCCAGGTCCACCTCCACAACCACCCCCTCAACGCCGCGCGCGAGGCCCGCGGCCAGCGCAGCATCAACAGCGTCTGGCTGTGGGGCGCCGGCACCCTGCCATCGCCGCTGCCGACGCCCGCCCCGGCGCTGGCGATGCACTCGCCGCTG
>JAGRFO010000144.1 GCA_020446005.1 Rhodocyclaceae bacterium
GCCGCAGCTGGCGGGCGATGGCCTGGGAGGCTTCCAGGTTGGTCTTGAAAATGGTCTCGTCGAAGTTGCGCGCGCCAACGAAGCCGCCGGTGTTGACGTCGATGGTGGTCATCGCCTCGGTCTGGTCGATGATCAGGTAGCCGCCGCTCTTCAGATCCACCCGCCGCGCCAGCGCCTTGTGGATTTCGTCTTCCACGTTGTGCAGATCGAACAGCGGGCGATCGCCGGTGTAGTGGCTGATGAGCGGCAGCACGCGTGGCATGTACTGCTTGGCGAAACCGGTGAGCTTGATGAAGTTCTCGCGCGAGTCGACCACGATGCGGTCGGTCTCGTCGGTGACCAGATCGCGCAGCACGCGCTGGCCGAGGGTCAGGTCCTGATACAGCGCGACTGGCGGTTTGGCGCCCTGGCTGCGGCTCTGGATCTCGCCCCACAGCTTGCGCAGGTAGGCGATGTCGGCGGCCAGTTCGTCGTCGCTGGCCGATTCGGCCATGGTGCGCACGATGAAGCCGCCCCCCCCTTCCGCGCCGGCCAGCCGGATCAGGCGCTCGCGCAGGGCCTCGCGACCGGCTTCGTCCTCGATCCGCTGCGAGATGCCGATGTGATGCTCCTGCGGCAGGAACACCAGCAGCCGCCCGGCGATGCTGATCTGGGTCGACAGCCGCGCCCCTTTGGTGCCGATCGGGTCCTTCAGCACCTGCACCACGATGCGCTGGCCTTCATTGAGGATGCGCTCGATCGGCTGGGTGTGTTCGCCGTTGTGGCGTTCGCTCCAGATGTCCGCCACGTGCAGGAAGGCGGTGCGCTCGAGGCCGATGTCGATGAATGCTGACTGCATGCCGGGCAGCACCCGTGCCACCGTGCCGAGGTACACGTTGCCGACGATGCCGCGGCTGGCGATGCGTTCGACGTGCAGCTCCTGCACCACGCCTTGCTGCATCAGCACGGCGCGGGTCTCCTGCGGGGTGAAGTTGATGAGGAATTCTTCGGTCATGGGTCGGTGGCGGTGGAGTCAGAGGCGCAGGCCGAAGGCGCTCAGCAGCGCGGCGGTTTCGTAGAGGGGCAGCCCCATGATGCCGGTGTAGCTGCCCTGGATGGATTCGATGAACATCGCCGCGCGGCCCTGGATGCCGTAAGCGCCAGCCTTGTCCATGGGCTCGCCGGTGGCGATGTAGCGGCGGATGTCGTCGGCGTCGAGGGGGCGAAACTTGACCGTGTTGATGTTCAGTCGGTGGTCGATGCGCTCGCCGTCGGTGACCGCGATCGCGGTCAGCACCGCGTGACTGCGGCCGGACAGGCGCTGCAGGATGTCGGCGGCGTCGGCGGCGTCGGCCGGTTTGCCGATGATCGCCCCGTCGAGCTCGATGGTGGTGTCCGCGGCCAGCACCGGGTGCGGCGGCAGGTGGCGCCAGTAGACCCGGCGCATCCCTCCCTCGGCCTTGGCCAGCGCCACCCGCTGCACGTAGTCGCGGGCCGGTTCGTCGGGGTGGGCGGTTTCGTCTACATCGGCGTCGGCGCGCGCGCCGGTACGGAACAGCAGCACGTCGAAACGCACCCCGATCTGGCGCAGCAGGTCGCGCCGGCGCGGGCTGTTGGAGGCAAGGTAGATCGATGAATGCATGGCGGATGATCAGCGGATTATCGCGCCATTCTACGGGAAGCCCGCCGGCAGGCGCTCATTCGCGGTGATAGGGGTGGTGCTTGAGCAGGCTCCAGGCGCGGTAGAGCGCCTCGGCGAGCAGCGGGCGGACCATCGCGTGGGGCAAGGTCAGGCTCGACAGGCGCAGGCTCTCCTGCGCGCTGGCCTTGAGCGCGGGGTCGAGTCCGTCCGGCCCGCCGATGAGCAAGGCCACGTCCTCCCCGTCGCCCAGCCAGTGTTCGAGGCGTTCGGCCAGATTGCGGGTGGTGGTGTCGCGGCCGCGTTCGTCGAGGATCACCCGCCGGCAGCGCGCCGGCAGGGCGGCTTCGATGCGCGCCGCCTCGGCGGCCATCATGGCGGGCACGGTCTTGCCGCTGGTGCGCGGTTCGGCCTTGACTTCGATGAGTTCGATGGCGGCCTCGCGCGGCATGCGCCGGGCGTAATCGTCGAAGCCGGCGCAGACCCAGCCGGGCATGCGCGTGCCGACCGCGACGATCAGCAGCTTCACGCCTTGCCGCGGGGTTTGGGCTGGCTGGGGGAGGCTTGCCAGAGCTCTTCGAGGTTGTAGTAGGCGCGCACCGCCGGCTGCATGATGTGCACCACCACGCTGCCCAGATCGACCAGCACCCAGTCGCCGCTGTCTTCGCCTTCGACGCCGTTGACCGTGCCGCCGGCCTTCTTGACCTCTTCCTGCACGTTGCGCGCCAGCGCGCGGGTCTGGCGGCCGGAGTCGCCGCTGGCGATGACCATGCGGTCGAACATGGCGGTGAGGGCGGTGGTGTCGATGACTTCGATGTCGCGCGCCTTGATGTCTTCGAGGGCGTTGACGACGAGGGGGATGAGCTGATCGATGTGCATGGGGTCAGGCATAGAGATGGTGCGCGGCAATATAGTCGAGAACCGGATCGGGGAGCAAATAGCGGGGGCTGTGGCCGAGCCGCAACTGGTCGCGGATCAGGGTGGCGGAGATCGCCAGCGGGGTCATGTCGAAAG
>JAGRFO010000145.1:0-14090 GCA_020446005.1 Rhodocyclaceae bacterium
CCGAGGTATCGCCCTTGACCGCCGGCTCGGTGTAGGTGACTTCGCGCACCAGCATGTTGGGCAGCTCCACCGAGATCGCCTTGCCGTTGTAGAACACCACCTCGCAGGTCATGCCGTCTTCGAGGTACTTGAGGGCGTCGGTCATGTTCTCGGCCTCGACCTCGTACTGGTTGTACTCGGCGTCCATGAACACGTACATCGGATCGGCAAAGTAGGAGTAGCTCACTTCCTTGCGCTCCAGCACCACGATCTCGAATTTGTCGTCGGCGCGATACACCGCTTCGGTGGCCGACCCGGTAAGGAGGTTCTTGAGTTTGGCCTTGACCACCGCGGCGTTGCGGCCGGACTTGTTGTATTCGGTCTTCTGCACCACCAGCGGCTGGTTGCCGACCATGATCACGTTGCCGCTACGCAGTTCCTGAGCTGTTTTCATCGCTAATACCCAAAGACAAGCGGCGCACGGCCGCACAAAATTGATAGCCGGCTATTCTACAACCCGATCGACAAAATCCACCAGCCGTCCGGCGAGATCTTGTTGCCGCGCCAGCGTCGCGCACCACTGGCGCGCATGACGGCGCAGGGGGTCACTATGCGAGGCGAAGGCCGACCACGCCGCGCCGCAGTCACCACCGGTGTTCCAGGCCTGCCAAAGGTGGTCGACCGTCGCGCGATCGTCCACCTCCATCGACTCGCCATAGCGCGCCAGAAACGCGCTCATCTTGCCCAGATGAACATCCTCCGCCTGCGGATAGGCCTGCCACACGAAAGGCCGCGCCGCCCACTGCGCACGCACGAAGGAGTCTTCCCCGCGCACAAAGTTGATGTCGCACAGCGCCAGCAGGGCGTCGTAATCCTCGAAAGACAGAAAGGGCAGCGCCCGCAGACTCAGGCTGCCGTGACGACGACTGTCGCCGGGGACCAGCGCCGATCCGCCCAGCACCGCGGACACCGCGTCGAGCGCGATCCCTTCGGGCACCCACGCCACCACCGGCGTCGCGCTGTGCGACCAGGCTTCGATCAGCGAAGGCAAAGCGGGGTTGGCATAGCAAAACAGCGACACCCAGCGCGATGCCGCCGACGCGCCCGGGCTGGGGTGGCGCGCCAGCCACAGCGCCCGGCCGTCGATGCCCTGCGCCGCATCGCGCCGCGCGAACACCTCCGCTTCGCGGATCAGGCCACCGCTGCGCTCGGTGAAGCCGGGAAAGAAGAACACTTTTGGAATTCCGTTCGCCGGATCGGGCGAGGCCACCCCGTGACAATCCTCGATCCACCCCTCCGCGCTCAGATACTCCAGATTGAGCCACACCGGCGGGACCGGGCGGGCACGCAGCGCGGCCAGATAGGCGGGCGGCAGGTGACAGGCGAAGGCTTCGATCACGCAGCCGGCGTCGGCCATCGTGGCATCGGCAGCGTCCCACGGCACAATCTCGACCCCATCGCAGACGCAGCCCTGCGGCGCCGGCGGGCAAGCCGGCACGATGCGGCGAAGGCTCGCCCAATCATCCACCCAGAGTCGCACCCAGCGGCCATGGGCGTGGACCAGCTGACGCGCCAGACGCCAGCACACGCCGATATCCCCAAAGTTATCCACCACCCGGCAGAAAATATCCCAGCGCATGCGTCACCGACCGCCGGCACGACTCAGACCGTGGACAAGCGCTGCGCTGCGCCGTGGAGCAAATGTGGACAAGCCGCCTAAAACGGTCATCGGCCAAAACGATGAACAATCCCTCCACACCCCGGCACGCCCCTTTTCCCAAGCCTTATCAAGTCCACAAGCCAATGATCTCAATAACAAAAAATGGCTTATCCACAGAAAGTCGGGGAGCGTAAACATTATTGTTATTTATATAAGTAAACCTGTTAACACCCCTGTACACAAGTCATCAGCCCCCAACTCAGATCGCCAAGACAAGCATCAAAGCGATGGAAAATCGCTCAGCGCGATCAGATGCGCATCGCTCAGCCAGCACCAGTCGCCGGGCTCGAGCACCTCCGGCAACTGCAGACCACCGACACGCTGGCGATGGAGCGCTTCGACCCGGTTGCCGGCCGCCGCCACCATCCGCTTGACCTGGTGATACTTACCCTCGGTGATGGTCAGCCACAGGGTGTGAGCGTCGATCGGTTCGCAGGCCGCGGCGACGACCGGGTCGGCTTCGTCGTGGAGCAACACCCCGTCGAGCAGCTGAGCGATGAAGCCTGCGTCGTGAGGATGCTTGAGGGTCACCCGGTAGCATTTCGGGATGCGTTTCTTGCCCGAGCTCCAGGTGTGGATGAACTGCCCGTCATCGGACAGCAGCAGCAGCCCGGTGGTGTCCTGATCGAGCCGCCCGACGCTCTGCACCCCGCGCGCGCTCAACTCAGGCGGCAGCAGGCTGTAGATCGACGGGTAGCACTGCGGCTTGTGGGTGCATTCGCAGGCCACCGGCTTGTGGAGCAGCAGATAGGCGTTCTGGCGGTAGTCCCATGCCTCGCCGTCGACCGTGAAGCTCAGCCCCTCGGGGGGAAATTCGGCAAAGGGGTCGTCCACCGCCGCGCCATTGACCGTGACCCGCCCGGCGCGGATCAGGCCACGGCACTCACGCCGGCTGCCGAAGCCCTGACTCTGGAGAATGCGTGCGATCTGCATGAGCGGCATCGTAACCGAAAGGCGGGCGGAACTTCAGCACCCGCGTTTCGCGCTAAACTTCGCCCTCGCCACTGCCGGAACGCTGCCGTGTATTTCGAACACCTGGTCGAAATCAACGACCTGGACAACCCCGAGGTGCCCGATCTGAGCCGCGAGCAGGTGTGGTTCGGGCTGCTGTGCCGCATCGAGGATCCGCGCCCCTTCCTGCCCGGGCTGGAGCGCTGCGAGATTCTCACGCGCAGCGATTGCGCGCTCACCCGGCGGCTCGAATTCGGTCAGGTGGTGGTGTTCGACGCGGTGCGCTGGGCGCCGATGGCGTGGGTCTGTTTCGAATCGGCGGCGAGCGCCGATCACCCCGCGGGGCGGTTGACCATCCGTCTGGAACAGCCTGACCCGGCGCGTGCCGCGCTGTTCCTGCGCTTTACCTACCGCACCGGGCTGGGCGAAGGCGAGGATGCCGATGCGCCCTACGCCGACTATGTGCGCTCGGCCTATCACCAGTCCGATCTGGACACCGTGCGGGTGATCCGCCAGATCGCCCAAGCCGAGCCTCGCGATTAAGGTCTCAACAGAAAGAGAAGTACCGTCATGTGGTTTCGCAATCTGCAGTTGTATCGCCTCCCGGTGCGCTGGGAGATGTCGGCCGAAGCGCTCGAGGCGCAGCTGGGCCGGCGCCGTTTCATGCCCTGCGGCAGTCAGGATCCGGAATCGCGCGGCTGGTTGCCGCCGGTGGACGATGGACCGCTGGTGCATCGGGTGGGCGGTTTTTGGTTGATCGCGCTGGGCGTCGAGCATCGGCTGCTGCCCGCCGCGGTGGTCCGGCAGGAGGCCGATCAGCGCGCCGCGCAGTTTGAGCGCGAGCACGGCTATGCGCCGGGCCGCAAGCAGATGCGGGAATTGCGCGAAGCGGTGGCGCAGGAGTTGCTGCCGCGCGCGTTCACCCGGCGGCACAAGATTCATGTGTGGATCGATCCGCAGGACGGCTGGCTGGGGGTTGATGCCCCCGGCGTGAGTCGCGCGGAAGACGTGCTCGAGGCCTTGCGCCAGTCGCTCGAGGTGTTTCCGCTCAGCCTGCTGCGCACCGAACGGAGCCCCACCAGCGCGATGGCCGACTGGCTGGCCGGCAGCAACGCGCCTGAGGGGTTCACCATCGACATGGACTGCGAGCTCAAGTCGGTGGCCGAGGACAAGGCCGCGGTGCGCTACGTGCGCCACGCCCTGGACGGCGAGGAGATCAAGGCCCACCTCAGCGAGGGCAAGCTGCCGACCCGGCTGGCCTTGAGCTGGGACGACCGGGTCTCCTTCCTGCTCACCGAAAAAGGCGAGATCAAGCGCCTGCAGTTTCTCGATGTGGTCAAGGAGGCCGTGGAGGCCGGCAGCGACAGCGCAGCGGAGGTGTTCGACGCCGAATTTGCGCTGATGAGTGGCGAGCTGCGGCGCCTCATCCCGGCGCTGGTGGCGGCGCTGGGGGGCGAGCAGGTCACCGCGGGGTGATCGGCGCTGTGCCCGTCATGCTTACCCGGGGGATTTTTCTGGTCGCCCTGGTGGTTGTGCTGGTTCTATCGCTGATCCCGGTGCCGCAGGGCATGTCACTGTTTTCGTGGCAGGACAAGCTTGAACACGCCGCTGCCTTCATGGCGTTGGCGCTGCTTGCCGAGCGGACCCAATGGCCCCGCCGGTGGTGGATTGGCGGCTTGCTGGTCTACGGGATCGTGATCGAACTGGTGCAGGGGCTGACGCCCCACCGCATGGCCGACCCGTGGGACGCGGCGGCCGATGCGCTGGGGGTGGTGGCCGCGCTCGCCCTGATTCGCGGGGTCGGCGCGCGGCGGGCTTAATCCCGCATCTGGTCTTCGAGGTTGGTGAACAGGCGGTCGTAGAGGTCGATCAGCGCTTTTTGGTCTTCGCTGTCCTTCACCCAGCGCCGGCCGGCCGCAATTTCTGCGGCTTCCCTTTCGGTATCCGAGAGCTGGCTGAGGTCGATCGGCTGGTCGTTGATGATCGCGTTGGCGTCGCTGCGCGCCTTTTGGGCGGTCGACACCCGGTTCATCGACAGTTCCATGGCCTGGGCGCCACCGCGAATCGAGGACAGGAGCGAGCACACCTTGTTGGCCGACTCGGCCGATGAGGCAAGCTCCTGGCCGAACTCGTCGGCGGTTTCGCGGGCGCTCGACACGGCGCCGGTGAGCAGGCCGATCTGGCTGGTGGCGGCGTTCATCGAATCGCTCATGGCGTTGATGGCGACCGAGATTTCCTCGGCCGACTGCTGGGCCTGATCGGCCAGCTGACGGACCTCGTCGGCCACCACCGCAAAACCGCGTCCCGATTCGCCGGCCCGCGCCGCCTCGATCGAGGCGTTGAGGGGCAGCAGATTGGTCTGCTTGGCGATCTTGTCGATATTGCCGGTCAGCGCCCGGATCGCCGAGGCCTTGTTGGACAGGTCAGCCACCGCGCTGGCGCCTTTGTCGGAGGAATGCTGCGCGTCGCCCAGCGCCATCGACATGCGCTCGGCCGCGCCCGACATGGTGCGAGCCGAACTGGAAAACGCGGTGGACAGGGTTTCGGACTCGGAGGAGTCGTTGACCACCTTGTCGAGGGTGTTTTTGACATGCTCGATGGCCATCGTCAGGCCACGCTCGGAACGCATGAAAATGCGCGACAGCAGGGCCTCACGGGCGACCGACACGGTTGCCGCGTCGAGTTCGTCGAGCATCACCTGCATCTGCTCCATGACGCGTCTGAAGATCCCGTGCAGGCCGGTGGTCTGCAAGCGTCGCCAGGGCCGCATGTTGGCGCCGGCTTCCATCCCGCCGAGGATTTCGCGAAAGGAAGTCTCGGTCTGGTCGAGCGCGGAGTTGAGGTTCACGCGCATCGACTCATGCTGGGGATTGCTGAAGGAACGCGGCAGGCGATGGACCAGCTGCCCTTCGCCCACCTTGTCGAGCAGATCCATCAGTTCTTCGATGGTGCCGCTCTTGTTTCCTTCCGGGATGGCCAGCAGGACGATGGCGAGCGCCAGAACGATGGCCCCTGCCCACGCCTGCCAGAAGGCGACCCCCGCACCGGCGAGGATCAGGACGATCGCCGCGAGGCGGCGGTCAAAGCGAAAAAATGAGCTGCTCATATCCCATCCCCATTTCTTCCATCACGCCCACCAGCACGCCGGTGCCCGCCGCGATGGCGTCGCGCGCGCCAGCCGCTTTTTCGGCGGCGAGCATTTTTTGATAAACGGAACTGATCGTCTCGACCGCATTGCGCTTCGGACAGCGACGCACCGAGGTATAGCCGACGATGTGGCCGTTGGTGTCGAAGTCTGGCGTGACGTGGGCGAACACCCAGTAAAAACCGCCGTCCTTGGACATGTTCTTGACGTAGGCGAACACTTCCTTGCCCGACGCGATGGTGTCCCACACCAGCTTGAATGCGGAACGCGGCATGTCGGGGTGGCGAATCAGGTTGTGCTGGGTGCCGATCAGCTCGCTCTCGGCATAGCCCGAGAACTCGACAAAGATCGGATTGCAGTAGGTGATGATGCCTTTGGGGTTGGTCTTGGAGACGATGAAGTCATCGTCGCGCATGACCCGCTCTGCGTTTGTTGGGGTGATATTGCGTTTCATCCCGGCCTCCCGGAGTTGACAGCAGTCTTAACGACGGCCCTCCGGCGGGCTTGAGCACAAAAAAAGCCAGATGCAGGGCATCTGGCCCGGGTTATGCGAACGGGTTGGGGTGCGATCAGCGCACGAACATCTCCACCCGGCGGTTCTGCGCCCGGCCCTCGGCGGTGGCATTGCTGGCCACCGGCATGGCTTCGCCCTGGCCGGTGGCGGTCAGGCGGCCCGGTGCGACGCCGCGTCCGGCCAGATAGTTGGTGACCCCCAGCGCGCGATCCTGCGACAGCTTCAGGTTGTAGTCGTCGGCGCCGCGGTCGTCGGTGTGGCCGACCACGGTGACCGCCGCGTTGGGATGTTCGTTGAGCGTCCCGGCGATCTGGTCGAGGGTCTGCTGGAAGCTCGGCTTGACCCGTGCGCTGTTGGTGTCGAACAGCACCGCGCCGGGGATGTCGAGCTTGACCGAGCCGTCGGCCTGCTCGGTGACCTTGACCTGCGAGCCGACCAGGTAACCAAATGCCCCGCCCAGCGCGGCACCCACCACCGTGCTGCGCTTGCCGCCGACCTGATTGCCGATGATGCCGCCGATCACCGCGCCGCCCACTGCGCCGATGGTCTTGTTCTGGGTTTCGGTGGTCTGGCAGCCCTGGACGGCCAGAGCGCCTGCGATGGCGAGTACTGCGAACTGAATTTTCATGGCTGATCTCCTGTACCTTTCAGCGCCGACGGGATTCGGCGTCGGTTGCCGGTGCGTCAATCTTGCCACGAGGCCTGTTCAATGTCAGCGCGGCGTAGCGTTCTGTCACCATTGAGGCGGATTCACAATCGGCTATCGTGCACCTCATGCAGATCTGGATAGACGCCGACGCCTGCCCGGCGGCGATCAAGGACATCCTGTTCCGCGCCGCCCAGCGCCGGCGCATCGACACCACGCTGGTGGCCAACCACCTCGCGCGGATTCCCGCTTCGCCGCATCTGCGGGCGGTCCAGGTGCCGGCCGGCTTCGACGTGGCGGACAACTACATCGTGGCCCAGGTGGCCGCGCGCGATCTGGTGATCACCGCCGACATCCCGCTCGCCGCGGCGGTGATCGAGCGCGGTGCGGTCGCACTGAATCCGCGCGGCGCCCTGTACACCGCCGAGAACATCCAGGACTGTCTGGCCACCCGCAACCTGATGGAAGAATTGCGCGCCACCGGGCAGGTCTCCGGCGGCCCGGCGGCGATGAGCAAGGCCGACGTCCAGGCTTTCGCCAACCGGCTGGATGCCTACCTCACCCGGCACGCCTGAGGTTTCGACAAGGAGACGCCGCCATGGGCTGGCTCGACACGATTGAACTCAAACCCTTCGTCCCGGCGCTCAACTTCGAGCGCTCGCGACGCTTCTATCTCGACATCGGCTTTCACTGCGACTGGCACGACGACACGCTGGCCAGCTTCCGCCACGGCAACACCGCCTTTCTGCTGCAAAACTACTACTTGGCCATCGTCGCCCAGAATTTCATGCTCCACCTGCTGGTCGAGGATGTGGACCGCTGGTGGCAGCAGCTCGACGACGCGCGCATCACCGACATCTACGGGGTGCGCCAGTCGAAGGTGGAACTGCGGCCGTGGGGGATGCGCGACTTCACCCTCACCGACCCCAGCGGTGTGCTGTGGCGGATTGCCCAGCACGCTGGGGACGCCGATCGGCGCTGAGCTCAGCCCTTGGCGGGCGCGGCGAAGGCGGCGGCCGGGTTGGCCGCATGGACGTGCAGATCGGTTTGCGGATAGGGAATCGAGATGCCGTTCTCGTCGAAGGCGATCTTGATGTTCTCCTTGAGCGCGCAGGTGGTGTCGAAAAAATCGGCCGAGTTGACCCACGGCCGGATGTGCAGGTCGACGCTGCTCGCGCCCAGCTCGGCGACCGCGATCACCGGCGCCGGATCGGCCAGCACGCGCTCGTCGGCCTTGAGTACCGCCTCGACAATCGACTTGGCCTTGCGGATGTCGTCGTCGTAGCTGATGCCGATCAGCAGGTCGATGCGGCGGGTGCTGCGCGCCGAATAGTTGGTGATCACGCCCGAATAGATCGCCCCGTTGGGGATGATGATCTCGCGGTTGTCGGCGGTGCGGAACGTCGAGCTGAAGATGTTGATCGCCTCGACCACCCCCATCGTGCCGGCGGCCTCGACCATGTCGCCGGATTTGAACGGGCGGAACACGATCAGCATTACCCCGGCGGCGAAGTTCTTGAGCGAATCCTGCAGCGACAGGCCGATCGCCAGCCCCGCCGCGCCGATCAGCGCCACCAGTGAGGTGGTGTCCACCCCCAGCTGGTTGAGCGCGGCGATGATCACCACCAGCAACAGCACGCCGTTGGCGATCGACAGGACGAAATTGACCAGCATGACATCCATGTTGGAGCGGGTCAGCATGCGCTTGGCGATGGCCACAATCGCCTTGGCGGCCCAGCGCCCGGCAAAGAAAATGATCACCGCAATGAGGATGTTGCTCGCCCACAGGCCGGCGGTGGCAGTCAGGTTGTCCACAGTCGTTTCTCCAGAAGTTGATACGGTCCGCCCGCAGGCGGTGCAGGGCAGAGACTATGTTGCTCTGCACAATCGTGCAAGTCGGCGCACCCCAGCCGCTATCATCGGGGTTTGTCACTGTCGCTCCCGATCGCCATGCCCACTGTCTCGTCGCCCTCTGCGTCCCGTGTCGCCGTCATTGGTGGCGGTCCGGCCGGGCTGATGGCGGCCGAGCGGCTTGCCGCGGCGGGGCTTGCGGTCGATCTGTTCGAGCGCATGCCCACCGTGGGTCGCAAGCTGCTGATGGCCGGCCGTGGCGGGCTCAACCTGACCCACGCCGAAGATTTCGATCTTTTTGCCGCGCGCTATTCCACCTCCGGCGACACGGTGCGGGGATGGCTCGACGCTTTCGGCCCCGAGGCCGTCCGGGGCTGGGCGCAGGGCCTTGGCATCGACACCTTCGTCGGCAGTTCCGGCAAGGTCTTTCCGGTCGGCATGAAGGCCGCGCCCCTGTTGCGCGCATGGCTGGCGCGCCTCGCCGCGACGGGGGTGCGGATTCATCCGCGCCACCGCTGGACCGGCTGGGATGAAGCCGGCGCGCTGTGTTTCTCCACCCCCACCGGCACACGCACCCACCTGGCCGACGCGGCGGTGCTGGCGCTGGGCGGCGGCAGCTGGGCGCGGTTGGGGTCCGACGGTGCGTGGCAGGCGCCGTTGTCCGCGGCCGGGGTGGCGATCACCCCGCTGGTGCCGAGCAACTGCGGGTTCGAGTGTGCCTGGTCGCCGGTGTTCAGCGCGCGTTTTGCCGGCGTGCCGCTCAAGTCGGTGGCGCTGTCCTTTCGCGATGCCCGCGACCAGCCCCGCCAGCAGCGCGGTGAGTGCATGATCACCCGCCATGGCCTCGAGGGGCCGTTGATCTACGCGCTGTCGGCGCCGCTGCGCGAGGCCATCGCGGCGCGCGGCGGACAACCCGAATGCATTCCGGTGATGGCCATCGACCCGCTGCCGGTGAGCGCCGACTTGGCCGCCCTGATCGACGCCCTCAATCAATTTGACCTGGCCTTTTTCGTCAGCCCCAACGCGGTCAGCCACGGGCTCGCTGCGGTGCGCGCGCGGCGCGACTGGCCGCCCGCGCTGCGCGTCGCCACGGTCGGCAAGGGCAGCGAGCGCGCCTTGCACGCCCACGGCTTTGATGTGGTGATCGCCCCGAGCGCGGGATTCGACAGCGAATCGGTGCTGGCGCTGCCGGCCTTCGCTCGCGAGGCGGTGGCGGGCCGGAGGATCATCATTTTTCGTGGCAACGGCGGACGCGATCTTCTCGGTGATACACTCGTGCAACGCGGTGCGTCGGTCAGCTACGCTGGCTGCTACGCTCGACGGGTACCCGATGGCGGCGTGGAGCGCCTGCTGGCGGTGGCGGACCAGGCCGATGCCCTGGTCCTGACCAGCAGCGAAGGGGTGGGCAATCTGCTTGCCATGCTCGGTCCGCGCATCGACGCATGGCTCGCCGTGCCCGTCGCCGTGTCGCACCCACGCATTGGCGCGCGTGTGCGTGCAGCGGGCTTCCAGACCGTCATCGAGACGGCGCCCGGCGATGCCGGCGTGGTCGAGGGACTGGAGCATTTTTTCAGCAGATGAGTTCTCGGCAGATGACCAAAGACAACGACATGAGCGAAAAAAAAGAAGCCGCCGTCACCCCCGCTGACCCGGATGCGACCGCCACGGACGTCGTCGCCGACGCGCACGCGCCAGCCGAACCCGACACCCCGCCGAACGACGCGCCAGACGCCAAGCCCGCAGCGTCGACGCGCGGTGGCGGCAAGCTGGTGCCGGGGCTGTTGGCGCTGTGCGTGATCGCCATCGGCGTGCTCGGTTGGCAGGTATGGACGGTGCGCGGCAAGCTCGCCCAGACCCAACTGCAGATGACCGAGCGCCTCAGCGCCGGCGACGACATGGCCCGCGAGGCGCGCGCCGCCGCCCGCCATTCTCGGGACATGGTTGATGGCCTGCAGGGCAAGGTGAGCCTGCTCGAAGCCAAGGCCCGCGAGGCCGCCGGGCAGGCCGCGGCGCTCGATTCGCTCTACCAGGAGTTTTCGCGCACCCGCGACGAACGGGCGATGGCCGAGATCGAGCAGGCGGTCACCATCGCCGGTCAGCAACTCCAGCTCGCCGGCAATGTCGAGGCCGCGCTGATCGCGCTGCAATCCGCCGAGGCGCGGCTGGCGGCGCTGGGCGACGGACGCCTCGCCACCTTGCGCCGCAGTCTGGCGCGCGATATCGAACAGCTCAAGGCGGCGCCGCGGGTCGATGTGGCGGGCATTACCCTCAAGCTCGAAATGCTGCTCGAATCGGTCGACGGCCTGCCGCTCGCGTTCGCCCACGAAGCCCATCCCAACCCGGCGCCGGAAACCCACGAGAAGGGCGATCCGATGGCTGACCCGCTGGGCTACGCCAAAGCCTTCGCGCTCGACGTGTGGGCCGAAGTGCGCGCCATGGTGCGCGTCGAACGCCTCGACGCCGCAGCCGATCCGGTGCTGCTGTCACCCTCGCAGAGCACCTATCTGCGTGAGAACCTCAAGATTCGCCTGCTCACCGCGCGCCTCGCCCTGCTCGGGCGCGACGCCCGCACCTTCGACGCCGACATGAAGCAGGCGGTCGGCTGGGTGGAGCGCTACTTCAACCTCAACGACAGCCGGGTGTCCGCCGCGCTGGACTCGCTCAAGGCCTTGCAGGGCACGCAGATCGCGCCCAAGCAGCCGGCGCTGACCGAAACCCTGTCGATGCTCAAGACCATGCAGGGGCGGTCGGGCGACAAGGCGCCGGCCGCTACCGCACCAACGGAAGAACCGGCCCAAACGCAAAGCGCGCCCACCCCAGCTGACCCGTCACCCGCGCCCGCCCCGGCCGATGCGCCACCCGCGGCCGCAGAAGCGGTTGCGCCGGCCGTCGAGGCTGCCGTTGAGCCCGCCCCGGCCGCCGAGCCGCATGCAGACACGACTCACGCGGCTACGCCGCCGGCATCGGAGTAAGCGCCATGCGTGGATTGATCTGGCTGATCGTATTGTTCGCGCTGGCGGTCGGCGTGGCGCAACTTGCCGGCATCAACGACGGCTACGCCCTGCTGGTGCTGCCGCCGTATCGGGCGCAGGTCTCGCTCAACTTTCTGGCGCTGGCGCTGGGGGGGATGCTGATCGCCGGCTATTTCTTGCTGCGCCTGATTTCCAACACCTTGCGTCTGCCGCGCCAGGTGGTGGCCTACCGCGACCGTCGCCGCAAGGACAAGGTGGCGGGTGCCCTGCGCGAGGCGACCCGCTTCCAGCTCGAAGGGCGCTATGCCCAAGCCCTCAAGCAGGCCAAGAAGGCGTGGGGCGCGGGCGACGACAGCGGTGTGTCGGCCCTGCTCGCGGCGCGTGCGGCGCATGCCATGCTCGACGAAAAACGCTACCGCGAATGGATCTCGCGCGCGCTGGAGCATGACGACAGCCTGCGTGCCGCGCGCCTGATGACCGAGGCCGAGATGGCGGTCGACGGGCGGCGCTTCGACGAAGCCGCCGAGCGCATCAGTGAAGCCAAGCGCAACGACAACCGGCCGATCGCCTCGCTGCGGCTGGCGCTCAAGGTCTCGCACGCGCAGGAAAACTGGGAGGAAGTGGTGCGCATCGTGCGCCAGTTGCGCAAGCATCGCGCGCTCACCGACAGTCTTGCCGAGCCGATGGTGCGCCGGGCGCATCTGGCGGCGCTGCGCGAGCGTGACGGCAAAGGCGCGGCGATGGCCGAATACTGGCGGGTGATCCCCGCCAACGAACAGGGCGACCGGCAACTCATCGAAAAGGCGGTGCCGCTGCTGGTGGCCAATGGCCAGGGGGCGGTGGTGCGCCGGGTGCTGGAGAAGACGCTGGACGCGCAGTGGGACAGCGCGCTGGCGCGGCTGTACGGCGACTGCGGCAGCGACGATCCGCTGGCCTGCCTGTCACGCGGGGAGCAGTGGTTGAAGGCTCATCCGGACGATCGCGCGCTGATGTACGCCCTCGGCCGACTGTGTCTGCAGACCGAGCTGTGGGGCAAGGCGCAGGGCTATCTGGAGGCTTCGGTCACCGTGACGCCGACGGTGGATGCCCATCTCGCGCTGGCGCAACTGGCCGAGAAATTGGACAAACCGCAGGATGCGCAGGCCCACTTCCGCCGTGCCGCCCAACTGACCGGTGCGTCGAAAGCCGTGCCCGCCTTGCCGCCTGAGGAAGCCGAGGCGGTCTGAAGACCGTCCTCACACCCAGTCGCGCGGTGGCAGGAAGTCGGTATACAGCCGCGCCTCGGGGGTGCCCGGCTCGGGGTGCCAGTCGTAGCGCCAGCTCACCCGCGGCGGCATCGACATCAGGATCGATTCGGTGCGCCCGCCCGACTGCAGCCCGAACAGCGTGCCGCGGTCGAACACCAGGTTGAATTCCACGTAGCGCCCGCGCCGATAGGCTTGGAAGTCGCGCTCGCGCTCGCCGTAGGGCCGGTCGTGGCGGCGTTCGAGCAGCGGCGCGTAGGCCGGCAGGAAGGCCTCGCCGACCGCGCGGGTGAGCGCAAAGCAGTGCTCGAAGCCGCCGGCGTTGAGGTCGTCGAAGAACACCCCGCCCACACCGCGCGCTTCATTGCGATGCTTGAGGTGGAAGTAGCGGTCGCACCACGCCTTGTAGTCGGCATGGACCTTGTCGCCAAAGGGGGCGAGGGCGTCCTTGCAGGTGCGGTGGAAGTGGACCACGTCCTCCTCGAAGGGGTAGTAGGGGGTCAGGTCCATGCCGCCGCCAAACCACCACACCGGCTCGGCCCCCGCCTTGCTGGCGATGAAAAAGCGCACGTTCATGTGCGCGGTGGGGCAGTACGGGTTGCGCGGGTGCAGGACCAGCGACACGCCCATCGCCTCGAAGCTGCGCCCGGCCAGTTCGGGCCGGCTGGCGGTGGCCGAGGCGGGCAGGCCGTCGCCCTTCACGTGCGAGAAGTTCACGCCGCCGCGCTCGAACAGCGCGCCTTCTTCGATCACCCGGGTCAGCCCGCCGCCGCCTTGCTCGCGGGTCCAGCGATCTTCACGGAAGGGGTGCCCGTCGAGCGCTTCGAGGTGGCCGACGATGCGCGCCTGCAGGTCGGTGAGCCAGGCCTTGACGCCCTCGATGTGCTGATCTGGCATGGGGCCGCTCAGCGCTTGACGGCGCGATGGCCGATGTCGCGGCGGTATTGCTTGCCGGCGAACTGGATGCGGTCGGCGATGTCGTAGGCGCGGGTCTGGGCGGTGCGCACGTTGTCGCTCAGCGCGGTGACGCACAGCACCCGGCCGCCGCTGGTGAGCACCTGATCGCCG
>JAGRFO010000145.1:14279-15410 GCA_020446005.1 Rhodocyclaceae bacterium
TCGGACTTGAGGCGCATCAGGATCGGCTGGGTTTCCGGGTCGCCCATGCGGCAGTTGAACTCGACCACGCGCGGATTGCCGGCGGCGTCGATCATCAGCCCGGCGTAGAGAAAACCGGTGTAGGGCGTGCCCTCGGCCACCATCCCGGCCAGCGTGGGCTGGATGATTTCGCGCATCACCTTGGCGTGGATCTGCGGTGTGACCACCGGGGCCGGCGAATAGGCGCNNCCCATGCCGCCGGTGTTGGGGCCGGCGTCGCCGTCCTTGAGGCGTTTGTGGTCCTGGCTGGTGGCCAGCGCGAGGGCGTTCTTGCCGTCGGCGAGGACGATGAAGCTGGCTTCCTCGCCGGTCATGAATTCCTCGATCACCACCCGCGCGCCGGCCGCGCCCATGCCCGCCTCGA
Source organism: Rhodocyclaceae bacterium (assembly GCA_020446005.1). Lineage (GTDB taxonomy): Bacteria > Pseudomonadota > Gammaproteobacteria > Burkholderiales > Rhodocyclaceae > Nitrogeniibacter. The sequence continues at coordinate 14,683 of JAGRFO010000145.1, forward strand.
GCAGCATCATGTCGATCGCGGCGTGGGCTTCGTCGAGCGTCGTCGCCACGACCACGCCCTTGCCGGCGGCCAGGCCGTCGGCCTTGATGACGATCGGCGCGCCCTGTTTTTTCACGTAGGCGTGGGCCGCGTCGGCATCGGTGAAGGTGGCATAGGCCGCGGTGGGGATGTGATGGCGGACCAGGAACTGCTTGCAGAAATCCTTCGACGCTTCGAGCTGCGCGGCTTTCTGGGTCGGCCCAAAGACCGCCAGTTCGGCGGCGCGGAAGGCGTCCACCACCCCGTCGGCGAGCGGTGCCTCGGGGCCGACCACGGTCATCCCGATCTCTTCCTTGCGGGCGAAAGCGACCAGATCGTCGATGGCGGTGAGCGCCACATTCTCGACCAGCGGTTCGCCGGCGGAGCCCGCGTTGCCGGGGGCGACGAAGACTTTGGTGACGCGCGGCGAGCGAGCCATCTTCCACGCCAGTGCATGTTCGCGACCGCCGCCGCCGATAACGAGTACTTTCATGTTGCGTGTGTTTCCTGTGGGCCGGTGCGTGGCGCGCGCCGGCGAGCTGCAATCAGTGACGGAAGTGGCGGTGCCCAGTAAACACCATCGCCAGGCCGTGTTCGTTGGCGGCGGCAATGACTTCCTCGTCGCGCATCGAGCCGCCCGGTTGGATCACCGCCGTGGCGCCGGCTTCGGCGAGCACGTCGAGGCCGTCGCGGAAGGGGAAGAAGGCGTC
>JAGRFO010000145.1:15487-22561 GCA_020446005.1 Rhodocyclaceae bacterium
GGCTCATCTGGCCGGCGCCGACGCCCACCGTGGCGCCGTCCTTGCAATACACGATGGCGTTCGATTTGACGTACTTGGCGACGCGCCAGGCGAACAACAGGTCGGCCATTTCTTGCTCGGTGGGCGCGCGCGCGGTGACCACCTTGAGATCGGCGCGGGTGATGCGCGCCACGTCGGCGCTCTGCACCAGCAGGCCACCGCCGACGCGTTTGAAGTCGAGCGTGCCCTCGGCACTGCCCAGCGGACAGGTGAGGACGCGGACGTTCTTCTTGGCCGCCAGCAGGGCTCGCGCTTCGTCGGTGTAGGCCGGCGCGATCAGCACTTCGAGGAACTGCGCGCTGACTGCTTCGGCCGCCGCGGCGTCGACCGCGCTGTTGAAGGCGATGATGCCGCCGAAAGCGGAAGTCGGATCGGTGGCGAAGGCTTTTTTGTACGCGGCCAGCGGGCTGTCGCCGAGCGCCACGCCACAGGGGTTGGCGTGCTTGACGATGACGCAGGCGGTGCCCGGGGTGTCGCGGTCGAAGGCCTTGACGCACTCCCACGCGGCGTCGGCGTCGGCGATGTTGTTGTACGACAGCTCCTTGCCCTGCAACTGCACGTAGCCCGAGATGCCGCCCGGCGCTGCATCCGGCTCGCGGTAGAAGGCCGCGCTCTGGTGCGGGTTCTCGCCATAGCGCAGATCCTGCACCTTGTCGAAGGCGAGCTGGAAGCGCTCGGGGTAGGCCTGCCGGCTGCCGTCTTCGGCCAGCGCGGTGAGGTAGTTGGAGATCGCGCTGTCGTAACGCGCGGTGTGGGTGAAGGCCTTGACCGCCAGCGCGAAGCGGGTGCGATCGCTCAGCGTCCCGGCGTTGCGGGTGAGCTCCTCGGCAATCGCCGGGTAGTCGGCCGGGTCGGTCACCACGCCGACGCCGCCGGCGTTGTTGCCGTGGTTCTTGGCCGCCGCGCGGACCATGGTCGGGCCGCCGATGTCGATGTTCTCGATCGCGTCTTCGAGCGAACAGTCCGGCTTGGCGATGGTTTGCGCAAACGGATAGAGGTTGACCACCACCAGGTCGATGCGGCTGATGCCGGCCCCGGCGATGGTGTCCATGTGCTCGGCCAGGTCGCGGCGCGCGAGGATGCCGCCGTGCACCGTCGGGTGCAGGGTCTTGACGCGGCCGTCGAGCATCTCGGGGAAGCCGGTGTGCTCGGAGACATCGGTCACCGGCAGGCCGGCGTCGCGCAGCATTTTGGCGGTGCCGCCGGTCGACAGCAGCTTGACGCCGAGGGCGTGGAGTTGACGGGAAAAGGCTTCGATGCCGGTTTTATCGGAGACGCTGATCAGGGCTTGGGTGGTTTGCATGAGTGGCGGGGCGGTGGGGCGGAAAATTACAGGAGGTCGTATTCGGTCAGTTTGCGCCGCAGGGTGTTGCGGTTGATGCCCAGCATCTGGGCGGCGGCGGTCTGGTTGCCGTCGGTCTGGCGGAGCACGAATTCAAGCAAGGGGCGCTCGGCGCTGCGGATCACCAGATCGTGGAGCGCGGCGGGGGATTCGCCGTCGAGATCCTTGAAATACTGTTCCAGGGTGCGCGTGACGGCGCAGGAAATTTCGTTTTTCGGGCTCATGCCGCCAGCTCCTCAAAGTACGAAGGCTGGGTCTGCGCGGTGACGCCGAGCCGGTCGAGTCGGGCGAAAAAGCGGTCGACCGCGGCAAGCTGGCCTTCGACCTGATCCTGCTGGTTCATCGCCTGGCGGAAAACGTGCGCGCCGGCCAGGCCCTTGGTGTACCAGGCAATGTGCTTGCGCGCGATGCGCACGCCGGACCATTCGCCGTAGAAGGCGTAGAGGTCGGCCAGGTGGGCGCGGCAGATCGCGCCGATTTCGCTCACCGTGGGCGGCGGCAGGGTTTCGCCGGTGGCGAGGTAGTGTTCGATCTCACGGAAGATCCACGGCCGGCCCTGCGCGGCGCGGCCGATCATCACCCCGTCGGCGCCGGTGTGGCGCAGCACCGCGGCGGCTTTTTCGGGCGAATCGATGTCGCCGTTGGCGATCACCGGAATCGTCACCGCCTGCTTGACCGCGGCGATGGTGTCGTACTCGGCGTGGCCCATGTACTTGTCGGCGCGGGTGCGGCCGTGGATGGCCAGCGCGCGGATGCCGGCGTCCTCTGCGATGCGCGCCAGCCGCGGCGCGTTGCGGTTGTCGCGGTCCCAGCCGGTGCGCATCTTGAGCGTGACCGGGGTGTCGGGAACGGCGTTAACCACGGCCGACAAAATCTCGCGCACCAGCGCCTCGTCGCGCATCAGTGCCGAACCGGCCGCCTTGTTGCACACCTTCTTGGCCGGGCAGCCCATGTTGATGTCGATGATCTGCGCGCCGTGGTCGCGATTGTGGCGCGCCGCCTCGGCCATCATGGTCGGCTCGGCACCGGCGATCTGCACCGAGATGGGTTCGGTTTCGCCTTGATGGTCGGTACGGCGGCGGGTTTTTTCGGTGGCGTAGAGCAGGGTGTTCGAGGCCACCATCTCCGACACCGCGAGTCCCGCGCCCATCCGCTTGCACAACTGGCGAAACGGGCGATCGGTCACCCCGGCCATGGGCGCGACGAACAGGTTGTTTCGCAGGACGAAGCCGGCAAATTCCATGGCGTGGGGCGGTGAGGGCGGAAAAGCGACCATTCTAACCGATCGGGGACGGTCCACGAAGCGCCAATTCGTCACTCCGGCGGCGGATTTCGGCGACGGGTCAGGGCCAGGCGCGGGCGCCGAACATCATCCGTTTGGCCACGAAGTGACGCAGCGGCGGGGCCAGATCCAGCGCAAGCAGACCGGCCCCGCGCAGCGCGCGCAGGGGGGGCTGCTCGTTGCTGAACACGCGCACCAGCGCGTCGGTAAACCCGGCGGTGCCAGCGCGGTCGAGGCGTCGGTCGCGCAGATAGTCCGCCAGCACGGCGGGCTCGCCAGGATCGTCAGCGCGGTGCAGTCGAGCGGCCAGCGCCCACACATCGCGCAGCGCCAGATTGAAGCCCTGGCCGGCCACCGGATGGAGGGTCTGGGCGGCGTTGCCGAGCCACACCAGCCGCTCGCTCACAGGGGTGCGACGCATCCGCAATTGCAGCGGGAAGCGTGCCCGGCCGCTGGCCGCGACCAGCGACAGGCGGTGCCCGAAGGCCGATTGCAGCGCATCCAGATAGGCCGCGTCGTCGAGCGCCAGCAGCGCCTCGGCGCGCGCGGGCGTGGCGGTGTGCACCACCGCGAAATCGGTGCCGCAGGGCAACAGCGCGACCGGGCCGCCGGGGGTGAAGCGCTCGTAGGCGGTGTGCCCGTGCGGTGCGGCCGGGGTGGCCATGCAGATGACCGCGTGCTGGTGGTAGTCGCGTACCCGGATGGCCGGATCGTCGGCGCGCATGCCGCCTTCGGCGCAGGCCACCAGCGGGCAGTCGAGCAGTTCGGTGGCGCCCTCGCGCACCAGCCGCACGCGGCCGGCGAGGGATTCGTCGGGATGCGCTTCGCAGCCGTCGATGAGCGCGATGCCGGCGGCGGTGATGGCGTCGTCGAGTGCGCTGGCCAGATCGCCGGCGCGCACCACGTGGCCGAGGCCGTCGACGCCGTAGTCGGTGTCGTCCAGGCGGGTGCGACCGAAGCCGCCTTGCTGCGAGACGTGGATGTGTCGGATCGGGGTGGCCGGCAGGTGCGACCACACGCCGAGGCGTTCGAGCGTCAGCCGGGTGCCGTGCGACAGCGCCAGCACGCGTGGGTCGCGCCGCGCCGCGCCGCGTTCGCGGGCGTCGACCAGCGTCACGCGGTGGGCGCTGTCCTTGAGGGCGAGGGCCAGCGCCATGCCGACCGGGCCGGCGCCGACGATGAGGATGTCAGGGGTTTTCATCGCTCAGGCTCCGCACATCAGCGCTTCGATGTCGTCGATGGTCTTGGGGGTGTCGGCGCTGAGCAGTTCGCAGCCGGTGGCGGTCAACAGCGCGTCGTCCTCGATGCGCACGCCGATGTTCCACAGCGCTTCGGGCACGTCGTCGGCGGGGCGGATGTAGCAGCCGGGTTCGATGGTCAGTGTCATCCCCGCGCGCAGTGGCCGCCACGCGCCGGCGAGCTTGTAGTCGCCCGCGTCGTGCACGTCCAGCCCCAGCCAGTGGCCGGTGCGGTGCATGTAGAAACGCGTGTAGGCGGCTGATTCGAGCACCCCGTCGAGGCTGCCGCTGAGCAGGCCGAGGTCGATCATGCCCTGCGCCAGCACCGCCACCGCGGCGTCGTGCGGGGCGTTCCACGCGGCGTCGGGGCGGGTCGCGGCGATGGCCGCCGACTGGGCGTCGAGCACCAGCTGGTAGACGTCGCGCTGCGGTCCGCTGAAGCGGCCATTGACCGGGAAGGTTCGGGTGATGTCGGAGGCGTAGCCATCGAGCTCGCAGCCGGCGTCGATCAGCAGCAGATCGCCGTCGCGCATCAGCGCGTCGTTGCCGACGTAGTGCAGCACGCAGGCATTGGCGCCGCTGGCGACGATCGATGGATAGGCCGGCGATTGCGCGCCGGCACGGCGGAACTGGTGGAGCAACTCGGCCTCGACCACGTACTCGCGCTGGCCGGGGCGGGCGGTGCGCATGGCCTGACGGTGAGCCTCGCCGGAGATCGCCGCGGCGCGGCGCATGGTGGCCACCTCGTGGCTGTCCTTGACGAGGCGCATCTCGTCGATGAAGCGGTGCAGGTCGGTAAGCGAGGCCGGCGCGGTGATGCCGGTGCGCACTTGCTCGCGGACCTGTTTGAGGGCGTCGATCACCCGCTGGTCCCAGATGCTGTCGTGGCCGAGGGTGAAGAAGATCGCGCGCTGGTCGGCCAGCAGGGGGGCGAGGCGACGGTCGAACTCGTCGATCGGCCAGGCTTCGTCGACGCCAAAGTGGGTGCAGGCGGCCTCGGGACCATAGCGGAAGCCCTCCCAGATCTCGCGTTCAGGGTTCTTCTCGCGGCAGAACAGCACGCTGCGCGGGGTGTCGCCGGCGATCAGCAGCAGCACCGCGTCGGGCTCGGTGAAGCCGGTGAGGTAGTAGAAATAGCTGTCGGCGCGAAACGGAAAATGGGTGTCGCGGTTGCGCGTCATCTCGCGCGCGGTGGGAACGATGGCGATCCCGCCACCGGCCGCGGTCAGGGTTTCCAGCAGGCGCTGGCGGCGGTTGTGGAAGACGGCGAAGTCGGCGCTCAAGCAGAGTCTCCGGCAGCAGGGTCGGTCAGCAGGCGGTCGAGCGCGGCAAGGCGCTCGGGGGTGCCGATGTCCATCCACCGGCCGTCAAAGCGCCGGGCGCTGACCCGATCGGTCGCCATCGCGTGGCGCAGCAGCGGGCCGAGCGGCGCGGGCGTGCCGGTCGGCAGGTCGACGAACATGGCGGGATGATAAACGCCCAGACCGGAAAAGGTGAGCCGTGCGTTGCCCGAATCGCGCGCGCGGCCGGCGTCGAGCGCGAAATCGCCGTCGGGGTGATGCGCCGGATTGGCCACCAGCACCAGATGGGCGAGGTCGCCGTCGGCACGCAGCGTGGCGGCGGGTGCGCGCAGAACGGCCGGGTCGAGATCGCAGAACACGTCGCCGTTGATGACCGCGAAGGGCGCGTCGCCGAGCAGCGGCAGCGCCTGGCGGATGCCGCCGGCAGTCTCCAGCGCGGTGGCTTCGGGTGAGTAGGCGATGCGCAGGCCGAAGGCGTGGCCGTCGCCCAGCGCGGCCTCGATCATGTGGCCGAGGTGGGCGTGGTTGATGATCACCTCGGCAAAGCCCGCCGCCGCCAGTCGCCGCAGGTGATGGACGATCAGCGGTGCGCCGCCGGCTGCCAGCAGCGGCTTGGGGCAGGTGTCGGTGAGCGGGCGCATGCGCTCGCCACGGCCGGCGGCGAGGATCATCGCTTTCATCGCCGTGCGCGCCTCAGAAGGTGAAGCCGGTCTGCGTTTCGACCGGGTCGCAGCGGTCGAGCAGCTTGCGCAGCGGGCGCAGTTCGCCGTAGCGCTCGCAGGCCTTGCGCAGGTAGTTCATCACCCGCGGCATGTCGTCCACGTAGCCGGCCTTGCCGTCGCGGTGGCACAGCCGGGCGAAGATGCCGAGCACCTTGAGGTGGCGCTGCACGCCCATCCATTCGAAGTCGCGGTGGAAGGCGGCGAAGTCGGCCGGCACCGGCAGGCCGAGGTGGCGCGCGGCGTCCCAGTAGCGGGCCAGCATGTCGAGCACGAAGGCTTCGTCCCAGTCGATGTAGGCGTCCTTGAACAGCGACACCAGGTCGTAGGTGATCGGGCCGTAGAGCGCGTCCTGGAAGTCGAGCACGCCGGCGCCGCGGTCGGTGACCATCAGGTTGCGGCTGTGGAAGTCGCGATGCACGAAGACCTGCGGCTCGGCCAGATTGACCGCCGCGATGCGCTCGAAAATGGCGTCGAGCTGGCTGCGCTCCGCGTCGCTCAGGGTGATGTGCCTGTGGCGCGCCAGATACCAGTCGGGGAACAGCGCCATCTCGGTCATCAGCCGGGCGTGGTCGTAGGGCGGCAGCACGTCGGGGCGGCTGGCCTGCTGGATGCAGATCAGCGCGCCGAGCGCGTCGGCATACAGCGCGTGGGCGCTGTCGGCGTCGAGCGCGGCGAGGTAGGTGGTGTCGCCGAGGTCGGTGAGCAGCAGAAAGCCTGCGTCGAGGTCGCTGTCGAGCACCTGCGGGACCTGCGCGCCGGCGTCGCCGAACAGTTGCGCGACGGCGATGAAGGGGCGCACGTCTTCCTTGTCCGGCGGGGCATCCATGGCGATGCGGGTGTCGCGCTCGCCCTCGATGCGGACGCGGAAGTAGCGCCGGAAGCTGGCGTCGGCCGAGGCCGGGGCGATTTCCCACTGCCGATCGGCAAAACGTGCGGCCAGCCATTCTTTGAGTTGCGCAAGTCTTTGCACCTAAGTCTCCGTGGGGGTTCGTGTACAATCGCCGGATTTTACAAGTTTCGGCCGCCCTGCATGAGATGTCGGGCTCTTGGAGAATTAAAGCGTGAAGCGGCGTGGCTCCCCGAAGACTCGAATCCCCATGGCGCTGGCGCTGCTGGCGCTGTCCCGCGGGGCGCTAGCCGTTGGTTCGGC
>JAGRFO010000146.1:0-204 GCA_020446005.1 Rhodocyclaceae bacterium
GCTTCGGCCATCACCGCCTCGGCGAGCGAGGCGGGCGGCTCGAAGCCCTGCGGGGCGTGGGCGGCGTCGAGCGCGGCGAGCACCCGCGGCAGTAGGTCGGCCGGCGCTTCGAAGGCGGGTTGCGCTCGGATCAGCGCGGCGAGCGGCCCGTCACCGTCGATGAAGCGGTCTTCGGCGCGGCTCATGGGGCGCGCTCCAGCTCGG
>JAGRFO010000146.1:261-4013 GCA_020446005.1 Rhodocyclaceae bacterium
GGCGGCGATGTCATCCACGCTCATGCCGGCGAAAAAACGCAGCGCCACCGCTTCGCGCTGATTGACCGGCAGGGCGAGCAGGGCGGCGTGCACGCGCTGGCTGTTCTGGCGCAGCTGGAGTTCGGCTTCGGGGGAGAGATCGCCGTCGTCGCCGGCTTCGGGCGCGGCTTCTTCGTCGACGCAGGTGCGCTGCCAGGCGCTGCGCTTGTCGTCGAGCCACAGGTTGCGCGCGATGGTGAACAGGAAGCTGCGGAAGGCGGCGCTGGGGGTGTAGTCGCCGCAGCGCGAGAGCACCCGCATCCAGGCGTTCTGGGCGATGTCCTCGGCTTCCTTGAGGTCGCCCCGCGCCAGCCAGGCGAGGTAGTTGAACAGCGCCCGGTTGTGGCGGCGGAACAGTTCGGCGGCCGGTTCGCGCACCACCCCGCGCGCGACCAGCAGCATCAGGTCCTCGTCGGGCAGGGCGGTGACGGCGGGGGGTGCGGGGTCGGTCATTCGATGCGGCGGGCGGGGTGGGGGGATGGCACATCGAGCGCGGCGGCCAGCTCGATCAGGCGCAGCGCTTCTCCACGGTGGCCGAAGCGGTCGGTGCCGGTGGCGCCGGCGGCCAGCGCGCGGGCGTCGGCGAGGGACCATTGTCCGGTGTATTTGCCGCCACGCAAGTGCTGACCGAAGCCGGCGATGGCCACCGCAAAGCGGAAGTCGTCGCTGCGGGTGGCCAGCGCCGGGACCGGGCCGGCCGCCACCGGCTGCTCGATCAGCGCGCTGGTGTGTGCGCCGGGGCGCTTGTAACGCAGGCGGACATGGGCCAGCTCGGCGCTGCGCCCGGTGGTGGCGGCGCCGGGACGCGGGTCGCTGCCGTAGCGCAGCGGTTCGATCAGGCTGCGCGCGCCGACCGGGGTGAGTTCGTAGAGTGCGGTGATGGTGTGGCCGGCGCCGATGTCGCCCGCGTCGACCTTGTCGTTGCTGAAGTCCTCGCGCGCCAGCTGGCGGTTCTCGTAGCCGATCAGGCGATAGTCGCGCACCGTGGCCGGGTTGAATTCGACCTGAATCTTCACGTCCTTGGCGATGGTGGCGAGCGTGCTGGTCATCTCGTTCACCAGCACCTTGTGGCCCTCCATCAGGGTGTCGATGTAGGCGTAGGCGCCATCGCCGGCGTCGGCGAGTTGCTCCATCAGGTGCTCGTTGAGGTTACCCGTGCCGAAGCCGAGGGTGCTGAGCGATACCCCCGAGGCGCGTTGCTGTTCGACGCGGCCCTTGAGCTGGCGGAAATCGGTCATGCCGACGTTGAAGTCACCGTCGGTGGCGAGCAGGATGCGGTTGATGCCGCCGTCCTTGAAGCCGGCGCGCGCGCTCTGGTAGGCCAGCTCGATGCCGCTCGCGCCGGCGGTGCTGCCCCCGGCGCGGAGCTGGTCGATGGCGGCGAGAATGGTCGCCTTGTGGTCGCCGGGGGTGGCCGGCAGCGCCACCTGCGCGGCCCCGGCATAGGTCACCAGCGCGATGTGGTCCTGGGGGCGCAGCTGCGCCACCAGCAGCTTGAGCGCCGATTTCAGCAGCGGCAGTTTGTCGGCGGACTGCATCGAACCCGAGACATCGACGAGGAACACCAGATTGGCCGGCGGCAGGGTTTCCTTGGCCTGGTCCTGCCCCTTGAGCGCGATGCGCAGCAGGATCTTGTCCGCATCCCACGGCGCGCGGGCGGTGTCGGTGTGCACCGCGAAGGGGGTGTCGCCGCGCGGCGGGGCGTAATCGTAAGGGAAGTAGTTGATGAATTCCTCGACCCGCACGGCGTCGGACGGCGGCAGGCGGCCGCTGCTGATGAAGCGCCGCGCGTTGGACCAGCTGCCGGTGTCGACATCGATGCTGAAGGTGGATACCGGTGCCTCGGCCACCGTGCGCAGTGGGTTGTCGTCGAGCGCCTGATAGCGCTCGCGGTCGGCGGGGGGGAGATAGGGCGGCGACTCGGGGGCGACCGCGATGCGCTGCGCCGGCATCGCCATCATGCCGCCGACGGCGGTCTTGGCGAGGGTGTGGCGGTCGGCAAGCATGTCGTGGCGCGCCTCGTGGCGCGACGGTGCGGGCGGTTCGGCGGTCGAGTGCGACGCGGCGGTGGCGGCGTCTTCACGCAGCGCGCGGTCGGCGGGGGCGGAGGTGTTGCCGGCGCAGGCGCCGAGCAGCAGGCACAGCGAGAGGGGGGTGAGGCGGTGCATGGTGGTCATCCGTTCGTGAGGGAGATGAGTGTCAAACGAACGGGGGGCGGGTTTGGGGTTAAAGCGGGATGTAAGCGGGTGTGTCTTCGCGTTAGCCGCCGCTGAGCGCCTGCACGATCACGACCTCTTCCACGCCGTCGAGCGAGCGGTCGAGTGCGAATTCCTGGGTGCCGCCGATGAAGCAACGCATGTGGCGGCGGATGCGGCCTTGCTCGTCGACGATGCGAAAGCGGAGGCCGGGGAACTGGCGGTCGAGGTCGTCAAGCAGCGCGCCCAGCGTGGCGCCGCGGGCGTCGACCCGCGGGGCGTGGGTGTAGTCGTGCAGCGGCGAGGGGATCAGGACGTGCATTCAGGGACGCGCATTCAGGCGCGCGGGTAGCCGATGTGGACCGCGTAGATTTCCGGCAGGTGGCGGGCGAGGCAGGACCACGATGCGCCTTCGTCGCGGCTCGCCCACACCTCGCCGCTGGTGGTGCCCAGATACAGGCCGGGGGTGCGCTCGGCGTCGGCGCACATGGCCTGACGCTTGACGGTCCACCACGCCTGTTCGGCGGGCAGGCCAACATCCTGACGCTGCCAGGTGGCGCCGCCGTCGCGGCTGCGGTAGGCGGCCGGTTTGCCGTCGGGGCTGGTGCGCGGCCACACCGTGTCACCGTTCATCGGGAAGACCCACAGGGTGTCCGGGTCGTGCGGATGGAGGACCAGCGGGAAGCCGATGTCGCCGACCTCGGCCGGCATGTTCTCGCCGATGCGCTGCCAGCGGGTGGCGGGGCGGTCGAGGCGGTAGATGCCGCAGTGGTTCTGCTGGTAGAGGCGGTCGGGCAGGCCCGGGCACAGGCGCACGCAGTGCGGGTCGTGGAAGGTGGGCTGGTCGAGCGGGAAGCCCTCGACCACGGCGAGGCCGTCGAGCAGCGCGGTGAAGCTGCGTCCGCCGTCGGTGGATTCATGCACCCCGCCGCCCGACATGCCGATGTAGAAGTGCTGCGGATTGCGCGGGTCGATCTGGATCGAGTGCAGCTTGGGGCCGTCGGGCGTGCCGTCCTGCTCGCTGCCCATCCACTCGCGGAAGTTCGGGTCGTCGTTGAGGATGGAGAACGGGGACCAGGTGTCGCCGCCGTCGGTCGAGCGGAACAGGCCTTGCGGCGAGGTGCCGGCGTACCACACGCCGGGTTCGCTGGCCGGGCCGGGTTCGAGCCAGAAGCTGTGCTTGACGCTGCGCCCGCTGCCGTCTGCGCTGGCGGCGAACGCGGGCGGGGTGGCGGCCTCGTGCCAGTGCGCGCCCAGGTCGGTGGAGCGCATCAGCGTCGGGCCGAGGTGGCCGGTCGAGGCGGCGGCCAGCAGGGTGCGCCCGTCGCGCGGGTCGAGCACCAGGTCGTTGATGATCTGGCCGAGAAAGTGCGGGCCGTCGATACGCCAGCACTGGCGGTCGGCGTCGCCATGAAAAAGCCACGCGCCCTTTCGGGTGGCGACAAACAGCACGGGGTGGGCGGCGCTCATGCAAATCTCCTGAAGGGGCGGGGCAGCGCCAGCTTACGCCGGCGCCGG
>JAGRFO010000147.1 GCA_020446005.1 Rhodocyclaceae bacterium
ACAGGAACTGGCCGTCGTACTGACCCTGGGTCTCCGAGATCGCCGGGTGGTGGGTGTCACCCCAAGTGATTTCCTTGCCATCGATCCAGCCCTGCTTGAGGACCGCCTTGGAACTCTCGTCGAAGCCATAGCCCTGCCACGGTTCCGGGGTAAACACCGCGAGATACTTGAGAATGCGCATGGACGGAATGCCATACACGATGATCTGACCGGACTGGCCACCCGAACTGAACGCGAGGAATTCGTCGCGCTTGCCGGTGGGCACATAGGTTTTGGCTGCCGCCATGAGGTCCTGTTGCGACAAACCGCGGCGCTTCATCACGTCCTGCAGCGACTCGGCGGAAAACGCTGCCGTCGACGCTGCCAGACCAAAGCCAGCCGCAAGCGCAACACCAACCGCCTGCTTGATACGTGTCTTCATAATTGTTCTCTCCCTGAACAGTGAGTCCTGACTCGGGCACAAGTGCACAAACCACCGCCGGCACCTGCCTGCGGTAATTTGCCGCACATGCTGCGCCCGGCAGGGACGAGAAACTTTGACCCGCGTCAATTGCTGCGACATCGTGTCGCACCTAAGCTGAAATCCGCTGTCCACGCCGCTCTCCGGCGTTTACTCATTCCCCCTGTATTTCCCGATCATGACGCCGGACACCCGTCTCCTGACCCGCAAATTTGCCGCCCTCGCCCTCATCGTCGCCATGGCGGCGGCGGGCATCGCGTGGTCGCTGGCCAGCCCCCGCGCCCTCACCGAGGTCCATCTCGACACCGCCGCCTGTTCCCTCAACGCCGGCCCCTGCAGCCATCGCCTGCCCAACGGCGTCACGGTCCACTTCACCATCACCCCGCACCCCGTCCCGGTGCTCGAAGATATCCGCCTCGACGCCCGCTTCGACGGCCCCCCACCCGACCGCGCCGATGTTGACCTCAACGGCGTCACCATGAAGATGGCCCCCAACCGTCCGCAACTGCTGCGCGCGCCCGACGGCCACTACCGCGCCACCACCGCGCTGGCGATCTGCATCACCGGCGCCATGCAATGGCAGGCCCTGCTGGCGTTAGACTACGGCCCCACGCGCTACGTGCTGCCCTTCACTTTCGACGCCGGCCACCCCACCTGAGCCGACAAGGAATTCGCCCCGCATGAAACACCGTCTCGCCTTCGTCGCCCTCACCCTCGCCAGCACCCTCGGCTTCGCCGACGGCATGGCCGAGCACATCCGCGTCGACCACGCCCATGTCCGCCTGATGCCACCGGCGGCGCCCAACTCCGCCGCCTTCCTCACCCTCCACAACAGCGGCGAGCGCGCGGCGCAGCTGACCGGCGCCGCCAGCCCCGCGGCCCGCACGGTGGAGTTGCACGACCACATCCGCGACGGCGACATCATGCGCATGCGCCGCATCGACGGCGGCATCGCCATCCCCGCCGGGGGCAACGCCACCCTCGCACCCGGCGGCAAGCACATCATGCTCATTGGCCTCACCGCCCCGCTCCAGGCCGAGACCGTCGTCGAGATCACCCTCAGCTTCGCCGACGGGAGCGCCCGCACCGTCGCCGTGCCGGTCCAGCCGATGGTCCGTCACGCCGGTCACTGAGCCGGGCGATCAACCGTCGCGCGACGCCAGAATCTCCGCCACCCGCGCGCGCAGCGCCGGCACCACCTCCGCCTCGAACCACGGATTGCGCGCCAGCCAGCGATTGTTGCGCGGGCTCGGATGGGGCAACGGCAGCAGCGCCGGCCAGTGCGCCCGCCAGCCCCGCACCACCTCGGTGAGCGGCTGCGCGCCGACACCGAGGTGATACCCCATCGCGTAGCGGCCGAGCACCACGGTCAGTTCCAGCTGGGTGAGGCGCGCCATGAACGCCGCGCGCCAGGTGGCCGCGCACTCCGGCCGGGGCGGCAGGTCACCCGACGGACCGCTCCCCGGATAGCAGAGCCCCATCGGCAGCAGCGCGATCCGGCGCGCATCGTAGAACACCGTCGCATCGATCCCCAGCCACGCGCGCAGGCGCTCCCCGCTGGGATCGTCGAAGGGCACGCCGGAGGCATGCACCCGCGTGCCCGGCGCCTGGCCCGCGATCAGGATGCGCGCCCGCGGATCGAACTGAAACACCGGTCGCGCCCCCAGCGGCAACGCCGGCTCGCAGCGCCGGCAGGCGCGCACCTCGGCCACAAACGCTTCTGAATCCGTCGTCATCTCTCCTCCCCCGATGCGGCAACGGCGATCCCCTCATCAGACGCCGCGCGCTACAATCAGATTTTTCTAATACGCAAGGACGCCGACCATGCGCCCATGGATCCTCGCCCTGATCGCCGCGCTGATCGCGATCCCCGCCCACGCGGAAGTCATCAATATAGACAACGCCGAACTGTCGCGCCTGCGCGCCGCCGGGGTGCCGCTGGTGGACGTGCGCACCGCCGGAGAATGGCAGGAGACCGGCATCGTGCCGGAGAGCCATCTGCTGACCTTTTTCGACGAGCGCGGCGAAGTCGACGCCGAGGCCTTCGTCGCCCGTCTGCTCGCCATCGCCCGCCCCGACCAGCCGGTGGCGGTGATCTGCCGCAGCGGCAACCGCACCCGCGCGGTGAGCAAATTCCTCTCCGAGCAGGTCGGCTACGCGCGGGTCTACAACGTCGAAAAAGGCATCCGCGCGTGGATCGGCGCCCAGCAGCCGGTGGTCGACGCCGCCCAGGCCCAGTCCACCTGCGCCCAGGCGCGGCGCTGCTGATCATGCCGATCACGTAAAAACCGCCCCGACTGGCTATACTCAGGGCACCCCCGCCGCCCGAGTCTCGCCGTTGAACATCTTCCTGTCCTACGCCTCGGACTACCGCGACATCGCCGACGACATGTGCTGCCGGCTGCAGGCGGTCGGCCATGACGTGTTCTTCGACCGCGAAGACCTCCCCGCCGGCGCCAGCTTCGACGACCGAATCCGCCAGGCCATCGACGACTGCGAGCTGTTCATCTTCCT
>JAGRFO010000148.1 GCA_020446005.1 Rhodocyclaceae bacterium
GGTCATCGCCGCGAATGACATGGGTGATGCCCATGTCGATATCGTCGACGACGACCGAGAGCATGTAGGTGGGCGTGCCGTCGGCGCGCGCAATGATGAAGTCGTCCATCTCGGCGTTGGCGATCTCGATGCGGCCCTTGACCAGGTCGTCCCATGCCACCACGCCTTCGGTCGGATTGCAGAAGCGCACCACCGGCTGCACGCCCTCGGGCGGCGGCGGCAGGGTCTTGCCCGCCTCGGGGCGCCAGCGCCCGTCGTAGCGCGGCTTCTCGCCCCGCGCGCGCTGTGCCTCGCGGATCTGGTCAAGCTCCTCGGACGACATGTAGCAGTGGTAGGCGGTGCCGGCGGCCAGCATCTGGCCGATGACCTCCTTGTAACGGTCCATGCGCTGCATCTGGTAGAACGGCCCCTCGTCGCAATCCAGCCCCAGCCACGCCATGCCGTCGAGGATCGCCTGCACCGCCTCCGGCGTCGAACGCTCAAGGTCCGTATCCTCAACGCGCAACACGAACTGCCCGCCGTGATGACGGGCAAAGGCCCAGGAAAACAAGGCGGTGCGTGCGCCGCCGATGTGCAGGTAACCGGTCGGGCTGGGCGCAAAGCGGGTGCGGACGGATGAGGTCATGGTCAGACGATGGAACGCAAAAAAGGATCGCCATTTTACGTCAAATAGCGCCCCGCGCCCCCTTGACGCCCAAGGATCAGCCCCCTACAATTCGCCCTCTTTCGAGTGGGCGGTTAGCTCAGCGGTAGAGCACTGCCTTCACACGGCAGGGGTCACTGGTTCGATCCCAGTACCGCCCACCACTCAAAACGCCTTGCACAGTCAGGGCGTTTTTTGTTTCTGGCGGCCAAAAAATTGGCCCGCGATGGAAATCCCCGGTGCCAACAACTCGCGTGAGAACAAAATTCTCGCCGATAACAGGCACAGTCCCACTCAGGCGCGCCGTGCCTCGCCGACGCCGGCCACTTCGCCGACCAGGGTGAGCGCGCGCTGGATTTGTTGGGCGTCACCCACTTCGACGGTAAAGCGCATGCGCGCCATCCCTTTTTTGGTGAGCGTGTTGACCGCGATGACGTTGAGATGCTCGCGGGTGAGCACGTCGGTGATGTCGCGCAGCAGTCCCTGGCGGTCGGTGGCGTCGACCACGATGTCGACCGGGTAGCGGTGATTGGGTTCGCTGACGCCATCGCCCCAGGTGGCGGCGATGACCCGCTCGGGATGGCGGGCCGACATCAGCTTGAAATCCTGGCAGTCGACGCGATGCACCGAGATCCCCCGTCCACGGGTGACGAAACCTTCCACGGCGTCGGGCGGTGCGGGTTTGCAGCAGCGGGCGAGCGAGGTCATCAGCTTGCCGACGCCTTCGACGAGGATGTCCTCGCCGGTGTTCTTGCTGCGTCGCCGGGGGACGACGACCGGGTCGACCTCCTCGGCGGCGGCGTCGCTGTGGCCGTGCAGCGCGAGTTGCACCGCGCGCGGGCCGATGTCGCCGCGCGCGGCGGCCATGAACATGGCCTCGGCGCTCTTGAAGCCGAGCCGGGTGGCGAGCGCGTCGATGTTGTGCTGGGTCTGCCCTTCGCGCTGCAACTCGCGGTAAATCACCGCGCGGCCGCGCTCGACCAGTTCGCCCTGTTCGAGCTGACCGAAGTACTGCTTGATCTTGCGCCGCGCGCGGCCGGTGGTGACGTAGCTTTGCTGCGGGTTGAGCCAGTCGCGCGAGGGGCCGCCCTCCTTGGCGATGGTGAGTTCGACGGTCTGGCCACTTTCCAGCGCAGTGTTGAGCGGCAGCAGGTGACCATCAACCTTGGCGCCGCGGCAACGATGGCCAAGCTCGGTGTGCAAGGCGTAGGCGAAGTCGACTGCGGTGGCGCCGCGCGGCAGGTCGATCACCCGGCCTTGCGGGGTGATGACGTAGATGGTGTCGTCGAAGGAGGCGTCGCGGTACTTGGCTTCCCAGTGGTCGGCGTCGGTCACTTCGTCGCGCCACGACAGCAGGTTGCGCAGCAGGGCGATCTTTTCGTCGTAGGCGCCGCTGGCCGCGCCGCTGCCTTCCTTGTAGCGCCAGTGGGCGGCGACGCCGTATTCGGCGTGGCGGTGCATGTCGTGGGTGCGGATCTGCACTTCCAGCGCGCGTCCGTCGGCGGCCCGCACCGCGGTGTGCAGCGACTGGTAGTTATTGCCCTTGGGCTTGAGGATGTAGTCGTCAAACTCGCGCGGGATGGGGGTCCAGATCTGATGGACGATGCCCAGCACGGTGTAGCAGTCGCGCACCTGGTCGACCAGCACCCGCAGCGCGCGCACGTCGTACACCTGCGAGAAGTCGAGCCGCTTGGCGTTCATCTTGTTGTAGATGCTGTAGATGTGCTTGGGGCGGCCATACACCTGCACCTTGATGCCGCTGGCCTCGGCCTCGGCCTGCACGCGGGCGATGGCGTCGGCGATGAACTGCTCGCGCTCCACCCGCCGCTCGTCGAGCATCCGGGCGATGGCCTTGTAGGTGTCGGGTTCGAGAAAACGGAAGGACAGATCCTCCAGCTCCCACTTGAGCTGCCACACGCCGAGCCGGTTGGCGAGCGGCGCGTAGATGTCGAGGCTCTCGCGCGCCACCTCGATGCGCACGTCGTCGGGGTGCTCGGTGTAGTAGCGCAGGGTCTGGGTGCGCGAGGCGAGGCGCAGCATCACCACCCGGATGTCCTCGACCATGGCGAGCAGCATCTTGCGCAGGGTTTCGGCCTGCATGCGCATTTCGGGCGCCATCGCGGTGGCGGTCTTGCGGGTGATCACGCGCAGCCCGTTGAGCCGGTGCAGGCCATTGACCAGCCGCGCCACCCGCGCCCCGAAATGCTTTTCGAGATACTCGGTGGCGTTGTCCATGTGGCTGTGCAGCGCGAAGCAGATCGCCGCAATGCGCGCCTCGACGTCCATCTTGAGCGACACGCACACCAGCGCGGTGCCCAGCGCGTGGCGCAGGGTGGGCTCTTGGGTGCCCAGCGGCGCGTCCTGATAATGCTGCTGCATCGCCTCGATGGCCTGCTCGATGCGCTGCCGACCGGCCGCGTCGAGACCCTCGCATAATCGGTCGACCAGCGGCGGCTCGACCTCGGCGTTCAGGATGGCGTGAGTAACGGAAACCATGCTGGGGCTTGTCCTACTATGAGCACAGAGAGCGTTTCAATGATAATCGCGGATCGCGTTTGCTGCATTTCAACCTCATTCACCGCCGCCGCCCGATGACCCGATTGTTCGACCGTCCCTACCTGCTGCTGACCCTCACCGCCCTGTTCTGGTCGGGCAACATGGTGGTCGGGCGCAGCATCCGCGGCGAGGTGCCACCGCTCGGGCTGGCCTTCTGGCGGTGGACGCTGGCCTTCGTGCTGATCCTCCCTTTCGCCTGGCCGCACCTGCGCACACAGTGGACCGCGCTCAAGCAGGGCTGGCGGCCGATCGCCCTGCTCGGCGCGCTGGGGGTGGGCGGCTACAACACCTTCGCCTATCTCGCCCTCCAGCACACCTCGGCGATCAACGCGACGATGCTCAATTCGCTGATCCCGGTCGCCACCATTCTGCTCGCCCGCGTGCTGCTGGCGCGCCGACTGCACCGCCTCGAAGGCATCGGCGTGGTCCTGTCGCTGATCGGGGTGAGCGTGATCGTCAGCCGCGGCGACCTCTCCTCGCTGCTCGCGCTGCAACTCAATCCGGGCGATTTCTGGATGCTCATCGCGGTGCTCGACTGGGGGCTGTACACCGTCGCCCTGCACTGGCGGCCCAAGGGGGTCGACCCGATGCTGATGCTCGCCGCGATGACGGTGGTCGGCATCGCCATCCTGGCCCCGCTGTGGGCGTGGGAGCTGTCCAACGGCCACACGATCGTGCTCGACATCGGCAACGCGCTGGGGATCGCCTACACCGCCATCTTTCCCGGCTTTCTCGGCTACGTGTTCTACAACCGCGGGGTCAGTCTGGTCGGCCCCAACCGGGGTTCGCTGTTCATTCACCTCATGCCGGCCTTCGGCACGGTGCTGTCGATTGTTTTTCTCAGCGAACTGCCCGCCGCGTTCCACGCCGTCGGCATCGCCCTCATCCTGAGCGGCATCTGGCTCACCACCCGGCACACCGCGGAGGCGCGCTGAACGATGCTCGACCGCATTCAGCTCTGGCTCGGCGGCGCTCCCGCTGAAGAACCCCCGACTGCGCGTTGGGAGGCCATCGAACGCGACCTGCCCTGCCTGGATTGCCTGCCCGCCGAGGCCCGCCCACGCCTGCGCCGGATGGCGCGCGACTTCATCGCCCAAAAGCAGTTCTACGGCGCGCACGGCTTCGCGCTCGACGACGACATCCTGCTGTCGATCGCCCTGCAAGCCTGCCTGCCGGTGCTCAATCTGGGGCTGGAGCGCTATCGTCACTGGATCGGCATCGTGGTGTACGACGGCGACTTCGTGGTCGAACGCGAGGTGGTCGACGAGGACGGCATCGTCCACAGCGGCCCCGACATCCTGCAGGGCGAGGCCTGGCACGGCGGGCCGGTCATCCTGGCGTGGGACGCCGCCGCGCCGCCCGGCTGCAATGTGGTCATCCACGAATTCGCGCACACCCTCGACATGGCCAACGGCGAGGCCGACGGCTTCCCGCCGCTGCGCGCCGGCATGTCGCGCGACGCCTGGTCTAACGCCTTCAGCCGCGCCTACGACGACCTGTGCCGACGCGTCGATCACGACCTCGACACCGCCCTCGACCCCTACGCCAGCGAGCATCCCGCCGAATTCTTCGCCGTCGCCAGCGAAGCCTTCTTCGAAACCCCGCTCGATCTGCGCGAGGCTTATCCAGCGGTGTACGCCCAACTGGCCGCCTTCTACGGCCTCGATACCGCCGCCGGCGAGGCCGCCCTGCCGCGCGCCGACCCACACCCCGCGCCGTGAAGCGGCTGCTCATCGTCTATCACAGTCAAAGCGGCAACACCGCCCGCCTGGCCGCGGCGGTCGAGGCGGGCGCGCGCTCGGCCGAGGGCGTCGAACTACGCTGCCTGCGCGCCTTCGACGCCGGCGTGGACGACCTCGCCTGGTGCGAGGCGCTGCTGCTCGGCACGCCGGAGAATTTCGGCTACATGTCGGGCGCGCTCAAGGACTTTTTCGACCGCACCTACTATCCGCTCGAAGGCCAGCTCACCGGCCTGCCCTACGCGATCTTCATCAGCGCCGGCAACGACGGCCGCAATGCGGTGCGCGAGATCGAACGCATCGCCACCGGCTACGGCTGGCGGGCGGTGGCGCCGGCGCACATCGCCCGCGGCGAAATCGCGCCGGAGGACATCGAGGCGTGCACGGCCCTCGGCGCGGCCATGGCCGAAGGTCTGGCGCTGGGCATTTTCTGATCCGGCCCGCTCGCCACGACCACCTGACGAACGGTCGGCGGGCACGCAAAACCGCATCTGCCCATGCATCCAGCGCCTCGCGCAACAGCCGGCTTGTCCATCCGGCATCGGCGTGACCACTCGGACTTTTGCCCCCGCCAAGCCCCCCGTCTAAGCTGAAAAGCCTGACGCCCGCGCCACCCATCGTGGCCCCGTCAGCCCATCTCATCCGCAGCGGAGGAATGTTCATGGCTATTACCTGGATTCTGGTGGCCAACGCCAGTCTGGCCCGGCTGTACGCGAATTACGGCCCCAACAAAGGACTCAAGCTCGTCAAGGAATTGATGCACCCGCAGAGCCGGCTCAAGAACAAGGAGCTTGTCACCGACCGCCCCGGCGTCATTCAGTCCGGCCCCGGCGGCAGCTACGAATCCCACACCCAGCCCAAGGATCAGGCGGCCCGCGCCTTCGCGCAGGAACTGGCCCAGGAGTTCCACAAGGGCCGCCTGCGCAAGGCCTTTGGCCGCGCCATTCTGGTCGCCCCGCCGAACTTCATGGGCATGCTCAACGCCGTGCTCGACGCGCCCACCGGCAAGCTGGTGAGCACGCGGCTTGAAAAGGATTACACCAAGAGCGCCCCGCCAGTCCTGGCCGAGCGGCTCGGCGGCTGCATTTGTCTGTAGCCGCCCCGCACTCACGCCACAGGCGCCGCGCGGCGCCTGTTTTTTTGCGTGCCCGATCTGGCGATATCCGCCATTTTTGTCTAATATTAAAGCCATATGGCAACACAGAGACATTCATGACCAGCCCTGCCGCCCTCGCCGTCCATCCCCTGTCGACCGACGCCCTGCTCGGCGGCAGCAAGGTCCTGCGCGCCCGCCCGGGCACCGCGCTCGAATGGGTGCGCCTGATCCGCGACGGCATCTCCGCCGCCGCCATCGACGCGCTGGCCCGCGCGCTCAAGCTCACCCAGAGCGAGCTGGCCCACGCGCTGGCGATCCCCGAGCGCACGCTGGCGCGGCGCAAGAAGGAAGGCACGCTCAACAGCGAAGAATCCGCTAAGCTGGTGCGTCTGGCGCGGGTGGTCGAGCGCGCCGAAGAAGTGTTCGAAGACCTCGACGCCGCGCTCGACTGGCTCAAATCCCCCAACGCCGCCCTCGCTGGCGCCACCCCGCTGTCGCTGATCGACACCGACATCGGCGCCCAGAGCGTCACCGACACCCTCGGCCGCATCGAACACGGCGTGTTCGCCTGAGCCACGGCGTGTTCGCTTGAAGCACGACGTGTTCGCCTGAGCCACGATGATCACCGTCTGGCGGCTGGTCACCGCCCGCTTCGCTGCCACCGCCTTCAGCGGCGAAGGTGCCCGGCTGTACGGCGGGCGCTGGAACCGCAAAGGCGCGCCGATGATCTACACCGCCGCCAGCCAGTCACTGGCGATGCTCGAAATCCTGGTCCAGGACGAACCGCTGCGCGCCCGCTACGTCATGATCCCCGCCACCTTGCCGCGACGCCTGAAGATCGACCGCATCACCCCCGCCGACCTCCCGCCCGACTGGCAACAACCCGCCCGGCGCGCGCACCTGCAAACCCTCGGCAGCGACTGGCTCGCCAGCCGCTGCAGCGCCGTGCTCGCCGTCCCCAGCGCCGTCATCCCCGACGAACTGAATTACCTGCTCAACCCGCAACACCCTGATTTCAGCAAGATTGAGATCGGCGAAGCACGGGCGTTCGTGACCGATCTGCGGCTGCTGCGCCCGCAGTAATCATGCTGGCGTTATAAACGGATCGCCGATATCTTTGCGTCTCTGAAACCACATCGCAGGCAGACGCAAGCATGGCGGAGATGACCTGGCGAAAAGCCATCGACAAGGTGCTCGGCGCATCGGCGACACCCCTTCACTACAACGACATCGCCGAGCGCATCATTGCGGAGGGCTACCGCCGCAGCCTCGGCGCCACGCCCGCGGCGACGGTCAATGCGCAGATTTCGACCTCCATCAAGCACGATGGCGACGCATCGCCCTACATCCGGGTCGCAAGAGGGATCTTCACGATGCGCTCGCGCAGCCCCGGCGCCGCTGTCATTGCCCCAAAGCTGACGCCGGATGTGGCCGAATCGGATGAACTTGAAGATCAGTACGCTCTGATTACCTCGTTTGGCATGTTCTGGCGCAAGGAGGCGGTCGAATGGACGGCAACGCCACGCCTGCTGGGCATGCAGCAGATCGGCGCCACACCGGTCAATTTTCACAAGCAACTCGGCATCTATCTGCTCTACGACGGGCGTGAGGTGATCTACGTTGGCCGCACCACCGATCGCCCACTGGGGCGTCGCTTGTACGAACACACCGCGGACCGGCTGTCCGCGCGGTGGGACCGGTTCTCGTGGTTCGGACTGCTGCCCGTCTCAGACACGGGCAGGATCGGCGCCCTACCGAAGCACTACGATGCGGCCAAGATCATCCCGGCGCTGGAAGCCGTGCTGATCGAAGCTCTGGAGCCGCGCCAGAACCGCAAGCGCGGCGATGACCTCGCCGCCGTGGAATATCTGCAGAAAGTCGATCCGGAGATTGAAAAAAAGAAGGTCAAGGCAACGCTCGACGCCGCGCTGAACAAGCTTTGAGCATCACTCGGCGAGTTGCCGCAACAACAACGCCACCGCCTGCGCGGCGATGCCTTCACCGCGGCCGGTGAAGCCGAGCTTTTCGGTGGTCTTGCCCTTGATGTTGACGCAGTCGGCGGTCACGCCGAGGTCGGCGGCGATGTTGGCGACCATGGCGGGCACATGCGGCATCAGTTTGGGCGCGCGGGCGATGACGGTGGCGTCGACGTTGCCGACCTGCCAGCCGGCGGCGCGTACGGCGGCCATCGCGCTGCGCAGCAGCACGCGGCTGTCGGCGCCGGCGTGGGCGGGGTCGGTGTCGGGAAAGTGGCGGCCGATGTCGCCCAGCCCGGCGGCACCGAGCAGCGCGTCGGTGATGGCGTGGAGCAGCACGTCGGCGTCGGAGTGGCCGAGCAGGCCGGATTCGAAGGGGATGGTGACCCCGCCGATGACGAGCGGACGGCCGCGCACCAGCGCGTGGACGTCGAAACCCTGGCCGATGCGGATGGTTGCGCTCACGATCCATTCTCCCGGTTCTGCAAAATCCATTCGGCCAGGTGAAGGTCGAGCGGATAGGTGACTTTGAGGTTGGTGGGGTCGCCGGCGACCAGTCGCGGGTGCAGGCCGACGGCCTCCAGCGCGCTGGCTTCGTCGGTGACCTCGCGCGTCGATTCGAGCGCCCGGCGCAGCATGATGTAGCGGAACATCTGCGGCGTCTGCGCTTGCCACAGGCTGTCGCGCGCCACCGTGGCGGACGAGCGGCCGTGGCCGTCAGCACGCTTGAGGGTGTCGGCCACCGGAACCGCAAGCAGGCCGCCGACCTCGTCCTCGTCGAGCGTCGAGATCAAGGTGTCGATGTGCCAGGGGGCGAGGCACGGGCGGGCGGCGTCGTGCACCAGCACCCAGTCGCCGTCGGCCACCTCGGGGCGCATCGCGCGCAGGCCGTTGAGCACGCTGTCTGCACGGCTGGCCCCGCCCACATAGAGCGCGCGGAGCTTGTCGCCCAGCGCGGCGCGGTCGATGCCGTCCCAGGCGCTGTCGCCGACCGACAGCACCACGTACACGCGCTCGATCTGCGGCGCGCGGCACAGCACCCGCAGGGTGTGCTGGAGCAGCGGCTCACCGAGCAGCGGCAGGTATTGCTTGGGGGTCTCGCGCCCCATGCGGCTGCCGCTGCCGGCGGCGGGAACGAGCGCGAAATGGCGGTGCCTGTTTTGCATGGCGCGATTCTACCCGCAGGCCGGCGCTGGATGCGCGAACGCCAGAGCGGCGGGCGGCGTGGTCTATAATTGATCACTGATGATTTAGCGTACAGGATGCCGTGATGGCCAACGCTCCGATCCGGCCCGCCGCGGTGGCGGGCGCGTTCTACCCCGCCGATCCGCGCGCGCTGCAAGCGCTGGTCAGCGACCTGCTCAACGCGGCGATGCCGATCGAGACCGTCCATTGGCCCAAGGCGATCATCGTGCCGCACGCCGGCTATGTGTATTCCGGCGCAATCGCCGCCAATGCCTACGCCAGCGTGCGCGGGGCGCGCGACTTCTATCGCAAGGTGGTGTTGATGGGGCCGTGCCACCGGGTGGCGGTGGAGGGCTTCGCCCTGCCCGCCTCGCAATGGCTGGCGACCCCGCTGGGCGAGGTGGCGGTCGACCGCGAAAGCTGGGAGGCCTTGCAGCAACTGCCCGACGTCAGCGTGAATGAAGAGGCTCACGCGCAGGAGCATGCGCTGGAAGTCCAGCTCCCCTTTCTGCAAAGCGTGCTGGCGCACATCTCGGTGGTGCCGATCGTGGTCGGGCGGACCACGCCAGCGCGGGTGGCGCAGGTGCTGGAACAGGTGTGGGGCGACGAGACCACCCTGATCGTGATCTCCTCCGACCTGTCGCACTACCTCAACTACGCCCAGGCGCGCGCCTGCGACAAGGCGACGGTGGAGCAGATTCTTGACCTCCAGCCGGGTCTGGGCTTCGACCAGGCCTGCGGCGCGCTGCCGGTCAACGGATTGCTGCTGGCCGCCCAGCGCCATCATCTCGCCGCCACCCTGCTCGACCAGCGCAACTCGGGCGACACCGCCGGCGGACGTGACCGGGTGGTCGGCTACGCCAGCGTGGCCTTTTCAACGCAGCGCCCCCATGTCGCCCACTGACGCAGCGCTCGGCGCGCGCCTGCTGCAGCGCGCCCGGCAAGCCATCGAGCACCGGCTGGGGCTGGCCGCCGCGCCGGATGACGATGCCGTACTGGGCGACCGGGGCGCGTGCTTTGTCACGCTCACCCGCAACGGCCAGTTGCGCGGCTGCATGGGCAGCCTCAAGCCACACCGCTCGCTGGCTGAGGACGTGGCCGCCAATGCCGAGGCGGCGGCCCT
The DNA here is from genome assembly GCA_020446005.1 of Rhodocyclaceae bacterium. Classification (GTDB taxonomy): domain Bacteria; phylum Pseudomonadota; class Gammaproteobacteria; order Burkholderiales; family Rhodocyclaceae; genus Nitrogeniibacter. The sequence continues at coordinate 10,319 of JAGRFO010000148.1, forward strand.
GCGCGATCCGCGCTTCGCGCCCCTGACGGCGCAGGACTGGCCGGGCGTGCGGGTTGAAGTCTCCCTGCTCGGCCGCGCCGAATTCCTCGACGAAAAGGACGAAGCCGCGGTGCTGGCGCGCCTACGCCCCGGTCAGGACGGGGTGATCTTTTTCAACGGCTGCCAGCAGGCCACCTTCCTGCCGCAGGTGTGGGAGCAACTGCCGGCGCCGCGCGACTTCCTGCGCGCGCTCAAGCAAAAGGCCGGGCTGCCGGCGGACTTCTGGGGGCCGGCGGTGATGATCGCCACCTACCCGGTGCAGAAGTGGCGCGAGCCGGCCTGACGCGCGCCGCATGTCCGCCGAGACCGCCTACCCCGCGCGCTATTGGCGTTTCATCGACGACGGGCGCATCGAATGCGACCTGTGCCCGCGCCGCTGCCGCCTGCGCGACGGCCAGCGCGCGGCCTGCTTCGTCCGCCAGCGGGTTGGCGACCAGATGCTGCTCACCACCTGGGGCCGCAGCTCCGGCTTTTGCGTGGACCCGATCGAAAAGAAGCCGCTGAACCATTTTTACCCCGGCAGCCGGGTGCTCTCATTTGGCACCGCGGGCTGCAACCTGGCCTGCAAGTTCTGCCAGAACTGGGACATCAGCAAGTCGCGCGACATGGACCGCCTGATGGACGCCGCCCGCCCGGCCGACATCGCCGCCGCGGCCCGTCGTCATCAATGCGACAGCGTGGCCTTCACCTACAACGACCCGGTGATCTTCGCCGAGTACGCCATCGACACCGCGCAGGCCTGCCGCGCCGCCGGCATCCGCACCGTGGCCGTCACCGCGGGCTACATCGAGGGGCAGGGACGGGCCGATTTCTTTTCCGCCATCGACGCCGCCAATGTGGACCTCAAGGCCTTTTCGGAAGACTTCTACTTCAAGCTCACCGGCGCGCATCTGGCGCCCGTGCTCGACACCCTGCGCTGGCTGGTGCATGAGACCGACGTGTGGGTGGAGATCACCACCTTGCTGATCCCCGGCGAGAACGACAGCGACGCGGAAATTGCCGCCATGAGCGCGTGGATCATGCGCGAACTGGGCCCCGACGTGCCGCTGCACTTCACCGCCTTTCACCCCGACTTCAAGCTCGCCGCCCACCCGCCCACGCCGCCCGCCACCCTCACCCACGCGCGTGAGATCGCCCGCGCGGCCGGCTTGCACTACGTGTATACCGGCAACGTGCGCGACCGCCACGGCGCCACCACCTGCTGCCCCGGCTGCGGCGCGGCACTGATCGTGCGCGAGGTCTATGACATCATCGACTACCGCCTCGGCCCCGCCGGCGCCTGCCCGCGCTGTGCTCGCCCCATTGCCGGGCATTTCGGCCATTTCAGCGGCGCATTCGGCACCCGCCGCATTCCGGTGGCGATCCACCCCACCCGCTGACGGCGCGCGCCAACTGGAGTACCTTTGGCGGATG
>JAGRFO010000149.1:0-890 GCA_020446005.1 Rhodocyclaceae bacterium
GCTTGGGTTCGGGCTTGGGTTCGGGTTTGGGCGCTGGCTTGGGCTCCGGCGGCGGCGCCGGTTTGGGCGCTGGCGGGGGGGTGACGGCGGGTTGGGCGACCAGGCTCACCTGCACCGCGGCGGGCGGCTCGCTTTGCCAGCGCACGCCGAAAAAAAGGAAGGCCGCCAGCGCCAGATGCACCAGCACGGCCAGCAGCGCGGAGGCCCACTGGGCGGGGTCGCGGCGTTGCGGCGCGGAGTTCATTTCTGGCGTGCGGGGCCTGTGTCACCGCGCTGGACCAGCAGGCCGATCTTGTCGATTTCAGCGCTCTGGAGGGCGTTCATGACTTTCATGACGTCATCGTAGGAGGCCTTGCCGTCTCCGGAGATCAGCACCGGACGCGGCTGGGCGGCCTGGATCTGGGCGATGATCGCGGGCAGATCGAGCGACTGCTCGTCGGCCTTGTCGCGCAGTTTCAGCGCGCCATCGGCGGCGACTTCGATCTGCAGCGGCTCGGCCGGCACTTCGGAGGCTTTGCCGACGCTGGGCAGGTCGACGCTGCCGGTCTGGATCATCGGCGCGGTGACCATGAAGATGACGAGCAGCACCAGCATCACGTCGATGTAGGGTACGACGTTGATCTGGTTCATCAGGCGGCGGTTGCGGGGCATGGCGGGCGCTCAGCGCAACTGGCGGTTGAGGATGTTGGAGAACTCTTCCATGAAGCTCTCCAGGCGGATCGACAGGCGATCGATGTCGTGCGCGAAGCGGTTGTAGGCGACCACTGCGGGAATCGCGGCGAACAGGCCGATGGCGGTGGCGACCAGCGCTTCGGCGATGCCGGGGGCGACGTGGGCGAGGGTGGCGGAGGAGACGTTGGACAGCCCGCGGAAGGCGTTCATGATGCCCC
>JAGRFO010000149.1:976-3428 GCA_020446005.1 Rhodocyclaceae bacterium
CCTCGCGCTGGTAGGTGGCGCGCATGGCGCGGCGGGCGCCATCGACGATGGTGGCGTGGTCGGCGTTCTTGGCGCGCAGTTTGGTGAATTCGCGGTAGCCGGACTCGAAGATGCGTTCCATCGGGCCGGTGTTGTGGCGGTCGTGGCTGGCGCTCTCGAACAGGCTGTTGAGGTCGCCCCCGCTCCAGAAGCTGCGCTCGAAGGCGAGGCTCTTGCGGCGCGCCCGGCCGATCGAGAACCATTTGCGGAAGATCCAGTACCACGACATGAAGGACACCACGGCGAGCAGCGCCATGACGAGCTTAACCAGCAGGCTGGCTTCGGCGATGAGCGACAGAATCGACAGGTCTTGCGTGATCGGCATGGTCAGCTTTGCGGGGTGAGCGTGGCGAGGATGGCGGCGGGAATCGCGGCGGCGCGGCCGCGGCGGGTGTCGAGGCAGGCAACACTGACCGTGGCGGCAAACAGGAGTTCCTGCCCGCGACAAATTTGCTGGGTGAAGCTGAGGCTGGCGCGGCGCAGGGTGTCGATGCGGGTGGTGACGGTTAGCAGATCGTCGAGCCGCGCCGGCTTGAGATAGTCGCCGTGCACGCTGCGCACCACGAAGGCGATGGCGTGCGCGTCGATGAGCGCCTGCTGGTCAAAGCCGCGCTCGCGCAGCCATTCGGTGCGGGCGCGCTCGCAGAATCGCCAGTAGCTGGCGTAATAGACCACCCCGGCGGCGTCGGTGTCTTCGTAGTAAACCCGGATCGGCAAGGCGCGGCACCCGGTCGGGCGCGGCGGAAGGGGAGGCGCAGAGGCGTGCATGACGCCATTTTAGCCGCAAGCCCCGTGACGATTGTCACTTTGCCCACGGCGATTGCATTACAAAACCTCTCAAGTTGCCTGTCATTGCGGACGAACGTCTGTCATGCTGTCGAGTCTGTTTTCGGGTGATATGCTTCCGTGTGGTCGCCCGCGCGGCGCGTCAGTGGGGGAATCGGTCTTGGTCGGACCATCGCAGAAAAAATCATCAACGGGGGCGGCGTCCAAGGGGCCGCGCTCCGAGCTGTCGACGCTCGACTTCGGCGCTGCCGGCGGCGATGTGGCGCGCGCGCTGGCGGCCTGTGCCGACAAGATGGAGGTGCACGAGGGCGGCGACACCCTCAGCGCGGTGTCGGAAGAGGCCGCGGTGCTCTACGCCAACGGCCAGAATGACGCGGCGGCGGCGGTGCTGCTTGGCTTCATCGATACCCTCGACGCTGGCCAGGGCGAGTTCATGTGGCTGATGCTGCTCGACCTCTACAAGCTCACCGGCCAACGTGCGGCGTTTGACGAGCAGGTCATTGCTTACGCCCGCAGTTTCGAGAAATCGCCCCCGCCGTGGGACGGGCAGGAAGCGCCCAGCGCTCAGGCCAAGTCCTCCACCCCGACCGTGGCGATGGGGGCCGCGCTGACCGAGCAACTCGCCAAGCAGTCCGACCGGGTGCGCGACACAGCGCGCAAGAGCGGCGCCATCCGTATCGACCTCTCGCGCCTGCGCTCGGCCGACGAGACGGGTTGTCAGCTGCTGCGCGAGATGATCGCCGACCTCAAGCGGGGTGGCGTGACGGTGCGGCTGGCGGGATGCGGCGCGGTGGCCAACATGCTCGGCGGCCAGGTGATGGCCGGCCGGCGCGAGAACCGCAACATGTGGCTGCTGTTGCTCGACATGCTCCAGCACACCGAGGAGATGGATCGTTTCGAGGAAGTGGCCGTCGACTACGCGGTCACCTTCGAAGAATCGCCCCCCTCGTGGGAGCCGCCTGACATGGAGGCGCTGGGAGAGACCACCGCCGAGCTCGAATCCGCGGTGCGCATGGATCAGGGCATTGCGCTGGAGGGGGATGTGCTCGGCGTCAGCGCCGACGGCATTCGCCAGCTGGCGGCCTTTGCCGCCAATCATTCGAGCATCGAGGTGGATTGCGCCCGCCTGCGACGCATGGATTTTGTCGCCGCCGGCTCGCTCTTCAACGTGCTCGCGACCCTGCAGGCGCAGGGCAAGCTGGTCGCCCTCAAGCAGCTCAATGCGATGGTGGCGGCCTTGTTGCGGGTGATGGGCATCGACCAGGTCGCGCAGTTGCAATTGCGGCGTTGATCCCCACCTAGGCGCTTCCGGGGCGTCGCGCGACGCCCGTCCACTGCCTCAAAGGCCCAACAGCATGGAACAGTATCACGGCACCACCATCCTCTCGGTGCGGCGCGGGCGACGCGTCGCGCTGGGCGGCGATGGTCAGGTCACCCTCGGCAACATCGTCATCAAGGGCAGCGCGCGCAAGGTGCGGCGGATTCACCAGAACCGCATCCTGGCCGGCTTCGCCGGCGGCACGGCCGACGCCTTCACCCTCTTCGAGCGCTTCGAGGCCAAGCTCGACAAGCACCAGGGCAACCTGCTGCGCAGCGCGGTCGAACTGGCCAAGGACTGGCGCACCGA
>JAGRFO010000150.1 GCA_020446005.1 Rhodocyclaceae bacterium
GATGGCCGCTGAGCCCGGCACGCTCGGCGGCGCGCTGGCGTGGGCGCGCGGGCGCATCGCCGGCCTCGACGCGCGGGTGCTGCTCACCCACGTCACCGGTCGCAGCGCAAGCGCGCTGGTCGCCCATCCAGAAGTCGACATTGCCGATGACACGTGGCAGCGCTTTGCGGCGCTGGTCCAGCGCCGACAGGCGGGCGAGCCGGTGGCCTACCTGCTCGGCGTGCGCGAATTCTACGGGCGGGAATTCGAGGTCACGCCGGATGTCCTCATCCCGCGGTCGGAGACCGAGCTCATCATCGACCTCGCGCGCGACCTGTTCCCCGCCGCGCTGCCGCGTGCGCTCGATCTGGGCACCGGCAGCGGCNNCGGCGCGCTGGCGGTCACGCTGGCCGCTGAATGGCCGGCGTGCGCGGTGACCGCGGTCGACCAGTCGGCGGCGACGCTGGCCGTTGCCGAGGCCAACGCCCGGCGTCACGGCGTCACGCTGACGCTGCACCAGAGCGACTGGTTCTCGGCTCTTCCGGGGGAGGCGCGCTTTGAGCTGATCGTCGCCAATCCCCCCTACGTGGCCGCTGGCGACCCGCATCTGACGCAGGGTGACGTGCGCTTTGAGCCGCCGCGCGCGCTGGCATCGGGCGCCGACGGCCTCGACGATATCCGCCGGATCGCGGCGCAGGTGTCGGGCTGGCTGGCGCCGGGCGGGTGCGTGCTGGTCGAGCATGGCTACGATCAGGCGACGGCGGCGCGAGAGTTGCTTGCGGCTGGCGGGCTGCAGCGGGTTCGTTCGTGGCGCGATCTGGCCGGCATCGAACGGGTGTCCGGCGGCTGGCTTGACGCGCCGCAGCGAGACGCCTAAAATTCCCGATCATTTAACTCAACTATTAGAGCCGACCCCCATGAGTGTTCAAGAACGCATCCAGGAGCTTGTCTCCTCCCAGCCCATCGTGCTGTTCATGAAAGGCACGCCGCAGTTCCCGCAGTGCGGCTTCTCCGCCACCGTGGCTCAGATCCTGAAACTCTGTGGTCAAGGGGACTATGCCTCGGTCAACGTGCTGGCCGACGAGGAAGTCCGCCAAGGCATCAAGGAATACGCCAACTGGCCGACCATCCCGCAGTTGTACATCAACGGCGAGTTCGTCGGCGGTTGCGACATCGTGCGCGAGATGTACGAAAACGGCGAGTTGCAAGACATGCTCAAGTCGCTCGGCTGAGCGCGGAAATCCGTGTGCGATGCAGGGGGCCTACGGGCCCTCTTTTCTTTCCAGCGGCTGATCTGGTTCGGCGAACAGCCGCATCCATGCCTTGCGGCCAAGGTGGCGGGCCAGCAGGTGAGGCGGCATGCGCAGCCAGTGGGCGCGGATGTACAAGCCCAGCCGGGCCGCCGGTGCGCCGGCGGTGTCAAGGAGCGGATGGTGCGGATGGAGCGCCCGCAGGTAGAGCCAGTCGAGCATTGATTGGCGGGGGCTCGACGCCGCAGGCGGGTCAGCCACTGGTGTGCCGATCAGGCGGTGGGCATAGCGCAGGGCCAGCGCCAGCGGTTCGGTCAGTTCAAGCTCTTTGGCGCGGGCGTGGAGATTGGCTGGGAAGTCAGGTAGGGACGTGAGGCGCCGGTAGAGGGCGTCGATGTCGAGCAGATCTCGAAATCCGTTGGGCAATTCGCCTTCGTGAGACAGATGGGTGGCGCTGTGCAGGAGCATGTCGACATCGCTCAGCGTAAAGACGCCGGGCATGTCGTCCACCGCTTCGGCCGCCGCAAGCATCCGCTTGGGGTCGGGGTCGTACTGCGCCGTGCGCGGCAAAATGCGGTGGTGGACGTCCACCACGGTGCCGCGCCGCCAGTGCTTCATGGGCGGGATCTCGTGCATCCACTCGCGGTAGTAGCGCTGGTCGTAGGCGTCGTGATGGGTTGACGCCCAACCCGCCTGCATCAGTGCGGACTCGACATCGGCGATGCGCTGCAGCGGGACGAGAATGTCCACGTCCGAATACAGCCGCCCCTTGGCTGCCGGGATGCCACGCGCCAGATAGGCCGCGCCTTTGAGCAGCACGAGTGGAATGCCGGTGTTGGCGAGGGCGTCGCGCAGGCATTGAATTTCCCATCGGATGGCGCGCTCCTGGCGGTGCGATAGCGTCAGCGCGCTTTGCAGCGTGTTGCGCACCGGCGTCGGCAAGGTCGCGCCGATGTCGGCGGCGTTGACGGCTTCCGCCAGTTTGCCCAGTGTGTTGGCGCGGCGACAGATGCGAATCAGATCGTCCCATGCCGCCAGCGATAAATCTTCAAGTCCCGATGGATGGGCGAAGAGCGTGGCCATGTGTTGGCACTGTGCGATGGCGGCGCTCACGCCAGATGCTCCGCAATCCATGCATGGGCGGCGTCCAGATCGCTGTATCTGAGCGTGAATGCGCGGCTTTCGGTAACGATCCGGCTCGCCGCGCGAAAGCCGGTTTCACCCAGCACGTCATAGTTGAAAGCGTTGTCGATCAGGCTCGCCATGGCATCCCGGGGCGCCAGCTCGGTCGGCGCACACACCGTGTGTTGGTCGTAGCGTGGGGTGAGAATCCAGCGGATGCGTGCCGGTTGGCGGTGCGCTTCGACGGCCGGGAGGGGCGGGCGAACGTGGGAGACGGTCCCTTTTTTGGTGTCGGGAATGGGGGTGTTGAGGACGGTGTCCGGGTAGCGTCGCTGGATGACGTCGATCGACGCGTTCTTCAGGTTCACCGGGCGTGCGAGTCCAAGAACCTCAAGCGTTACCGGATTGATCATCGCTAATTCGTCCGAGAGCAGCCGCCAGCCGCTGAGCGCCAGCGAGGCGCACAGGGTGCTTTTCCCCGAGCCTGGCGCGGCCGGCATCAGCACCGCTTCATCGTTTTTGGCCAGCACTGCCGCATGGAGGAGCAGGTATTGGTGGCAATTGCTGGCGATGCACCAGTTCATCCCCCATTCGAGCATCGCGAATGCCTGGGGTGCGGGCAGGGAGTAGAACGGGGCGTAGCCGTCCATGCGGAAATACACTTGAGGCGCAAACCAGCGGCGAAGCGATGCCGGGCGGTCGATGGAGACGTGAAAGTCGGCAAAAACCGGGGTGTCGATGACCGGGTGTGCGCCGTACAGCAGGGCCAGGTTGTGCGCGACGATCGGCTCGCTGCACTGAATCCGGAAGGTGAAGGGCCCGGTGCACAAGCCAAGCCGACCGGTTTCAAGCAGGTGGGCGAGGTGCTGGGGGGGCAGGCTGGAAAGGGGAGTGTCGGGTGCCGCCAGGGTCATAGCAGCCCAACGGCCTTCAGGCTGGCGATGCCCTCTTCGAGCTGAGGTAAAAGCGGGTCGATGTCGTCTGCTGCATAGCGGCTGCGCAAAAAATCGATGGCAGTGGCTGGATCAGACAGGTTGTGTTCGACAAGCAAAGTGGCCAACTCATCGAGCAAATGTGTGGCACCGGACTGGCGGTCGTAGACCGCACTGCCGGTTTCCCATGGAACGAAATCAAAGCGCGTCGTATCCGGCACTGCTTATTGCGGACGACGCGTGGGTGTGCCCGATGAGTGCAAAGTCAGGGCGCGATTCCGGTGCTCTTCAAATAGGCGGTGATCTCGGCCCCCCCCCATGGCGTTGCACCAGCAAACGGGGTGTAGGTGCCCCCTGTCGAGACGTATTCGCTCCAGATGGCCTGGAGGCCAGAGACGGTCAAGGCGAGAGGGTCGACCCGATTCGTCATGATGTTGAGCAGGGCGCCGATGACGTGAAAACCCAGCTTGTAGGGATCGCCATTGCCTTGCAATTGCATGACTTCAAGCATCGTCATGTAGCGGTTCTGATCGTGGTTATAGAACGCAGCGATGCCAGTGAAGTACGCAGTGAACAAGGTTTCCGGCGGAATGGGCCATTCCAGCTTGGCTTGTGCATTGCCTTCGGCTTTTTGACGCCACACGCCAGGAGATTCTCCGGCGCATTGGGGGCCTTCTCCGCCCTTGTGGCTGACCGCGCCTGAGAGGGTCTCGGACGGGCTGTAGCAGGTGGTGGCGAGCACCGGACGGCTGGTCAGGGTGACCAGCAGCGGGCCGGCGGCCATACCGCCCCGAATCAGCTTGCGCCGTGCTTCGGAGGTGACGGTCTGGTGGGTGTCTTTGTCTTGATTCATGGCTTTTTCACTCTGGGCGGCGGTGCGCGGTGAGAATTGGTGTTCAGTATAGATGAGCGGCGACGCAGCGCGCGTGAATAGTGTCATGCCTGTTGCGTCAGTTGATGCTCTACAAGCAATTTTGGTGCCGACCCGATGCTGGTTTTTAAGTGCATGAATATAAACAATAAATTTTTTGATTGCAAATGGGGCGGTGAGGAAGTGTCAAATCGCTCGACACGCGAAGGGGGCTTGCGTTGGCAGCAGCGGGTATCCGAGGGCGCTGGTCGGTGTGAATGCGTAGTGGGTGAAAGGGGCGGGTGCGAACGATGGGCGGCGTGCAGCTCGCGGGTGTCAGGCGTTGGCGTAGCGCGCGCTGGTCATCGACAGTCGGGTGGCGAGTACTTCGAGGAAGCCTTTGTAGAAGTGCATGCGGCAGGCGTCGGAGGCGCGTTGCAGGGCGCGGCCGCGGACGGCGATGATCTCCACTTCGGTGCTGGCTTCAACGGAGGCGGTGCGCACCCCGCTGCCGGCGGAGAAGACGGCCATTTCGCCGAAGCAGTCGCCGGGGGTGAGGATCGACAGCAGCCGGCCTTGTTTGGTGACGCGCGCTTCGCCGCGGGCGAGAAAGCAGAAGTGGTCGCCCGGTTCGCCTTCCTTGAGGACCAGGGTGCCGGGCTCGGCGAAGCGCCATTCGGAGAAGCGCACCACTTCCCACAGTTCGACGTCGGAGAATTCGCGGAAGAAGGGCTGGCCGCGCAGGGTCTGGAATTTTTGGGTGTCGGAGACCGCGCTCTTGCGCGCGGTGAGGCCGATGTTGCGAAAGGCGTGGGCGAGATCGTGGGAGAATTCGACCCAGGTTTCGTAGCGCTCCGACAATTCCTTTTGCATCGCGCGCTGGACGATGGCGTCAAGCTCGGGGGGGATCTCGGGGCGCAGGGCGGCGGGCGGCGGCGGGGCTTCGTTGGTGATGCGATAGAGCAGGCTGAAGTTGTTGGAGGCTTCGAAAGGCAGCCGTCCGGTGAGGAGTTGGTACATCACCACGCCCAGCGAGTAGATGTCGGTCTGGTGGGTGAGCGGTACTTCGCGCACTTGCTGGGGCGACATGTAGGCGGGCGAGCCGACGCCGGAGATTTGGGTGGTGTCGGCGGCGGAGTACAGCGCGGCGCCGAAGTCGGAGAGTTTGATGTCCTGCCCGTCGGGGGCGACCAGCAGGATGTTGGCCGGCTTGATATCGCGGTGGGTGATGCCTTGGTGGTAGGCGTAGTCGAGCGCGCGGGTGGCCTTGAAGATGATCTCGATGAGACGGTCGAACGGCAGGAGTTTGTCGGGCCGGCAGAAGGCTTCGAGGGTGCCGCCGGGGACGTATTCCATGACCACGTAACCGTCGTCCTCGGTCACTGTCGCGTCGTAGATCTGGGTGATGTGGGGGTGCGAGAGCCGGCCGGCGAGCGAGGCTTCGTTGATCAGCAGGTGGCGGTAGAGGCGGCCACGGTCGGGATCCTTGAGGACCTCCGGGTAGATGCGCTTGATCGCCACATCGCGCTGGGCGAAGGGGTCGAAGGCCAGGTAGACCGCGCTGGTGGCGCCTTCGCCGAGCAGTTCGCGCAGTTCGAATTTGCCGACGCGGTCCACGATGTGCTTCAGCCCAGCCGGGCGCGGGTCCGGGCGATGGCGGCCCGCACCTGGCTCGGCGCGGTGGCGCCGATGTGGTCGCGGCTGGCGAGTGCGCCTTCAACGGTGAGGACTTGATACACGTCCTCGTCGATCAATTCGGAGAAGGCCTTGAGGTCCGCCAGCGGCAGGTCGGGCAGGTCGCAGCCGCGGGTTTCGGCGGCACGCACGGCACGGGCGACCACTTCGTGCGCGTCGCGGAAGGGCAGGCCCTTCTTGACCAGGTAGTCGGCCAGATCGGTGGCGGTGGCGAAGCCCTGGGTGAGCGCGTCACGCATGGCGTCGGGCTTGACGCGGATGCCGGCGATCATGTCGGTGTAGATGCGCAGCGTGTCGATGACCGTGTCGGCGGTGTCGAACAGCGGTTCCTTGTCTTCCTGATTGTCCTTGTTATAGGCCAGTGGCTGGCCTTTCATCAGGGTCAGCAAACTGATCAGGCTGCCGTTGACGCGGCCGGTCTTGCCGCGAACGAGTTCGGGCACGTCGGGGTTTTTCTTCTGCGGCATGATCGAGCTGCCGGTGCAGAAGCGGTCGGCCAGGTCGATGAAGCCCACGCGCGGGCTCATCCACAGGATGAGTTCTTCGGACAGGCGCGACAGGTGCGTCATCAGCAGCGACGAGGCGGCGCAGAATTCGATCGCGAAGTCGCGGTCGGAGACGGCGTCGAGCGAGTTCTCGCAGACCTCGTCGAAACCCAGTTCGTGCGCCACGAATTCGCGGTCGATGGGGTAGGAGGTGCCGGCCAGCGCGGCGGCGCCCAGCGGCAGGCGGTTGACCCGCTTGCGGCAGTCGGCGAAGCGTTCGGCGTCGCGGCGGGCCATCTCGCAATAGGCCATCAGGTGGTGACCGAAAGTGACCGGCTGAGCCACCTGAAGATGGGTGAAACCGGGCAGTGCGGTGTCGGCGTGTTGTTCGGCCAGCTCGAGCAGTGCGCGCTGGAAGTCGGCGAGCAGGGCGAGGGTCTGGTCGATCGCGTCGCGCAGCCACAGGCGGATGTCGGTGGCCACCTGGTCGTTGCGGCTGCGGCCGGTATGGAGGCGCTTGCCGGCGTCGCCGATCAGCGCGGTGAGCGCTTTTTCGATGTTCAGGTGAACGTCTTCGTCCTGCAGCGACCAGGCAAATTCGCCGGCGGCGATCTGCTCGCCGATTTGCGCCAGACCGCGTTCGATGTCGGCCAGATCCTGCGCCGAGATGATGCCCTGGCGGGCGAGCATGCGGGCGTGTGCCTGCGAGCCGCGGATGTCTTGCTGCGCCATGCGCTGGTCGAAAAACACCGAGGCGGTGTAGCGCATGACGAGATCGGAGACCGGCTCCGAAAAACGCCCCGACCACGCCTTGCTGCCGTTATCCCGGTTGGTTTGCTGATCTGCCATAATAAAAATCATGCCGAATGAAAAGTGGCGGGGTGGTCTGCCGGTGTGCAGCCCCGTCGTTTGGCGCCGGTCGCCGGCTGCTCGCCCAGCGCTGAGCCCCCTGGAAAGAGGCAGAGTATAAGTCAAAAGCCCCACGCCCTCGCCACCCCGGCACCCCTGCCGGATTTCCGCAACGTAGGCGTGATCCTGCGTGTGGTGGTGGTGGTCAACCTGCTGGCGGCGCTCTCCGTGCTGATCGGCGTCGAGTCGCCGGGCGATGTGCCGCGCGCGCTGGTTGGCGCGGCCGGCATGCTGGAGCTGCCGCTGTTCATCGTGGTCTTGCTGCTCTATCTGCTGCAGCCGGCCCTCGCCAAACGCGCTGCGCCCCCCGTGTGGACCGTGGTGGGGGGGCTGGCGGTTGGGGTGGCGGGCTTGGTGGCGGTGGCGCTCGACGGGCCGGGCGCGTTGCCCTTTTGGCGGCGCGTTGGCTGGGCGGCGCTGGCGGCGCTGGCGGTGATGGCTTATTTCGACTATCGCGGACGGCGCTATTCGCCGGCGCTGACCGAAGCGCGGCTGCATGCCCTGACCGCGCGGATTCGTCCCCATTTCCTGTTCAACAGCCTCAACGGCGTGCTCGGGGTGATGCGCGAAGACCCCAAACGGGCCGAACTGGCGCTCGAAGAGCTGGCCGACATGTTTCGCGTGCTGATGAAAGAGCACAAGGAGCTGGTGGCGCTGGACGACGAAATCGCCCTGTGCAAGCGCTATCTCGACCTCGAACGGCTGCGTCTCGGCGAGCGCATCCAGGTGCACTGGGATCTGGAGTTCGCGCCGGTTCAGGCGCTGGTGCCGCCATTGCTGCTTCAACCTTTGCTCGAAAATGCCGTTTATCACGGTATCGAGCCGTCGCTGCAGCCCGGGGACATCTCCGTGCGGGTGGCGCGGCGCAGCGGAGAAGTGATCATCGAAGTCAGCAACCCGATTGTCGATACCCCTCGCAACCAGCGCGGCAACCGCATGGCCCAGGCCAACATCCGCGAGCGGCTGGCGCTGTTTTTCGACCTCGAGGCCGACATGTCGATCGACCGGCGTGGCGGGCGCTACCGCGTGCGTATCCGACTGCCTTACCGGAGGGTGAAGTCATGACCCAGGCGGAACTGCGCGTGATGGTCGTCGACGACGAGGCACCGGCGCGCGCGCGCCTGCGCGACCTGCTTGGCGATGTCCGCGGGGAGCACCCCAACCGCATCGTCGGTTTCGCCGCCAACGGCGAGGAGGCGCTGCGGCTGGTGGACGCCGAGCCGGTGGACGTGGTGCTCGCCGATATCCGCATGCCGGGCATGGACGGGGTGGCACTGGCCGAACGGCTGCATGCGCGGGGGGACGCGCCGGTGGTGATCTTCACCACGGCTTACGAGGAATACGCGGTGCAGGCCTTCGATTTGGCGGTGGCCGACTACCTGGTCAAGCCGGTGCGCGCCGCGCGGCTGGGCGAGGCGCTCGACAAGGCCCGGAAATTATTGCAGCGCGCCACGGTGGCGCCGGAGCTCAAGCCCCTGTCGGTGACCGAGCGCGGCCGCATTCTGCTGGTGCCGGTCGAGAGCGTGCTCTATCTTCGCGCCGAGCAGAAGTACGTCACCGCGCGCAGCGTCGAGCGCGAATTCCTGCTCGACGACTCGCTGGTCCATCTCGACGAGGCCTACCCGGACCGTTTCGTGCGCATCCACCGCAACTGTCTGGTGGCCCGCGATGCGGTGGCCGGGGTCAAGCGCGAGGCCAGTGACGGCGAGGGGCGCTGGCTGATCGTGCTCAAGGGCTTCGACGAAGAGCTGCCGATCAGTCGCCGCCAGTGGCCGCAGGTCAAGGAAGCGCTGGGGCTGTAGGCCGCGCGCCCTCAAGCCAGATGCATTGCGTCGGCGTGGCGGCGGCCGCGCCGGCCGCGACGCTCATCGCCGCCGTGCACCAGAAAGGCGTGGGTTTGCGGGCTGTACGGATTGCGCCGATCACCGCGTCGCCGATCCTCGAAGTGGGTGAAGGTGCAGCCGCAGCGCCCGGCGCTGCAACTGGGCAGCGGTAGCGGCGGTGCCTCTGAGGACAGAAAACGGCTGCCCTTGAGGGTTTGCGCGGTCGGGCAGGCATTGTCGCCCGGCGTGACGGCAACGCAGTGGTAGGGGTTGGCGGCGGCGGTCGGCTGCGTTTCGCCAGCCGAAGCGGCGCGGCGCATCCACCACCATGCACCACCCACAATCAGCGCCAGCACCAGCGCAAGGCTTTCCATCGACATGATTCATCTCCCAAAACAAGGCCGACCAGTATGACAGCAACAAACCGGCAAATTTTGCGCTGCAGCAATTCTGGTTGGATTCGTTTGCTTGTTATAGCACCTCAGCCGCTGTTGCGCAGGCCGGCGGCGATGCCGTTGATGGAAATGTGGATGCCGCGGCGGATGCGTTCGTCCTGCGCGCCGCTGCGATGGCGGTGGAGCAATTCGACCTGCACGTGATTGAGCGGATCGAGGTAGGGAAAGCGGTTGCGGATCGAGCGCTTGAGCAGCGGGTTGCCATCGAGCAGCCCGTTTTGTCCGGTGATCGAGAGCAAGGCCTCGACGGTGGCGGTGTGCTCGGCGCAGATGCGCGGGAAGATCGCCTCGCGCAAAGTCTCGTCCTTCACCAGCGCGGCGTAGCGGCTGGCAATCGCCAGATCGCTCTTGGCCAGCACCATGTCCATGTTCGACAGCACGGTCGAGAAGAAGGACCACGAGCGCGCCATCTCCTGCAGCAGCGCCAGGCCGTCGTCGGGGCGCTCGGCCAGAAACGCCTTCACCGCCGAGCCGAAGCCGTACCAGCCCGGCAGCATCAGCCGGCACTGCGCCCAGCTGAACACCCAGGGGATAGCGCGCAGGTCCTCGATGGCGGTGCTTTTCTTGCGTGAGGCGGGGCGTGAGCCGATGTTGAGCGCGGCGATCTCGGTGATCACCGTCGATTCCCAGAAATACTGCCTCGAAGCCCGGCGTCTCGTAGACCAGATCTGCGGTAGGCGTGCAGGGCGTGGTCGGACAGCGCCTGCATCGCCTCCATGAACCCGGCGCGCGGCGCGGGTGCGGTGTCGGCGCGCAGGCGTGGCCTGCAGGGTGGCGGCGACCAGCACCTCCAGATTGCGCCGGCCGACCTCCGGATTGCCATACTTGGCGCCGATCACCTCGCCCTGCTCGGTGAGCCGGATCTGGCCCTGCACCGCGCCGCCCGGCTGCGCCAGGATCGCCTGATAGCTCGGCCCGCCACCACGCCCCACCGAGCCGCCGCGGCCGTGGAACAGGCGCAGCCGCACCCCGTGGCGGGCGAACACCTCGACCAGCTCGACCTCGGCCTTGTAGAGCTCCCAACCCGAGGTGAGGAAGCCGCCGTCCTTGTTGCTGTCGGAGTAGCCGAGCATCACTTCCTGTGCCAGCGCCCGCGAGTCGAGCAGCGCCATGTAGGGCGCCAGCGAGAACAGCGCGTCCATGGTGCGGCCGCTGGCCTGCAGGTCGCCGATGGTTTCGAACAGCGGGATGATATTCATCGCCAGCGTGCGCTCGCGCGGGTCGAGCAGGCCGCCTTCCTTGAGCAGCAGCGCCACTTCGAGGATGTCCGACACCCCGTCGGTTTTGGAGATGATGTAGTTGGGCAGCGCGGCGGGGCTGTAGCGGCGGTGGGCCGCGTGCGCCGCGGCGACGATCGCCAGCTCGCTCTCGGTCTCCTCGCTGTAGGCGATGTGCGGTGAGCGCAGCGGCCGGGCGGTGGCCAGTTCGTCCAGCAGCCGTGCGATGCGCGCGGCCTCGTCGAGCGTCGCGTAGTCCGCCTCGACCCCGGCCACCGCCAGCAGCTCGCCCACCACCCGGGCGTGAACGTCCGAGTTCTGGCGCAGGTCCACGGGTGCCAGGTGGAAGCCAAACACGCGTACCGCGTGGCGCAGCCGGCGCAGGCGGCCGTGCGCCAGCGGCAGCGAGCCGTTGGCCGACAGCGAGGCGTGGATGATGTCCAGATCGGCCCCCAGCGCGGCGGCGTCGGCGTAGGCGGGCGCGTCCATGCCCGGCGCGCGAGCCGGCGCCTTGCCGAGCAGCGCGCGGTAGCTCGCCGCCAGCCGGGC
>JAGRFO010000151.1 GCA_020446005.1 Rhodocyclaceae bacterium
CGGGCGTGGGCGAACATCTGCCATTCGAGGGTGTTGGTGGACATCCCCGAGACCATGATCTCGGAGATGCGGGTGTACTGGTTGCCGAGCAGGCCCTTGATGTTTTCCCACTTCGGGTTGGCCGGGTCGCGTGGCGGGTTGAGCGGGTCGAAGGAAATGTGGCAGGAGCCGCAACTGGTGCCGATCAGGAAGGGCGGCTCCACCGCGCCGTCGAGCAGGCGGCTCTTGGCCGGTTCGTCCGAACCGCCGGCGGCCGGAATCTTGCCGTTGTAGCCAGTCCAGCTACCGGCGCGGCCATTGAGCTTGACCCACTTGTCGAGATCAAAGCGCGGGTTGGGGAACTTGCGGATGCCGAGCATGCCGGTGGAGGTGCCGAACTTGAGGTCGCAGGCCGACTGGCGCTGATCGGCCGGGCCATGCACGTCGCCTTCGGCGAGCGGTGCATCGCGGAAGTCGCAGGCCGGGTCGACGTAGCCTTCCTTGCCGACGAACTGGAGCAGCTCGGCGTCACCTGGGCACCAGTCGAGGCCGAAGGTCTCGTCCAGCGATTTGGCCGGGCAATTGACCGAGCCCGGCGTACAGCAGTTCGGGTCGTTGATGCCGCCCCAGGCGCGGAAGCGGTCCTGCCGCTCGTCGGTGCGCAGCACCCGGAACCAGTCGATCAGCACCCCGACGCGCTGCTGGAAGACGTAGGTGTGAAAGCGGTCGTTGCCGGCGGTGGCCTTGAACCAGATCAGCCGCCCGGCGCATTCGGAGGCGTTGAGGCCTTCGCGCGCGCAGGCCTCGTAATAGGGGATGTCCTGTTCGTGGATCGCGCCGCCCGCCGGCGGGCTGGTGGCAAGGGCGGGTTGCGTGACGAGTCCGAGTAAGGCGGCGGTGAGTGCGACGATTGCCAGAAACAAGCGGACCATGTCGGTCTCCACGAAGCGGTTGGTAGGGCGGCCCGGACTGCGATGCGCGAATCGCGATGGCGGCGTCCGGGGGGCATCGGCGCGCTGCGCCAGCGCCATTGTCTGTGGGTCTGGTATGTGGTGTAGCACGGTGAAATTCCAATACAAGCGAGTTGTGGCATGGCCCGCACGGTGCGTGCACCGGGTCCTACCGTAGCACGCCTGAATCACATATTGAAGTGGCATGGTTGCGGTCGTATTGGGGGGCGAGCGCGGCGCGCACCGCGGGAAGGCGGGCGGGCGTGGGCAACGCACCGAAGCTGCGCACGGCGGGTGCGCGGGTGGCTTGCCGGTGCCGGAAACAGTGCCTTGAAGCTGGCCCGGCGATTGCTTGACTGGAGCGCGTGGCGTCGCCGGGCGCGTGATTTTGCGGCGCAGTTGGCGATATAGTGGACCCGAGGGTCGGCCAGAACGGGCATCGTCCGTGGCCGGCGGCATCCGGGCGGTCGGCCCGCATGGCCTTTTGGAGCGAGCATGGCGTACATCGAGTGGGAGCAGTACCAGAGCAACGGTTTCTATGACGAGCTGCTGACCGGATCGGGCGAGCCGCGTCCCGCGGCGGCGCATCTGTGCCGCTATCTGGCGAGCCTGGAAGAGGGTGAGATCCGCGATCTGAAAACCGCCGCCGAGGTGGCGATCCAGGTGATGGGGATCAGTTTCACGGTCTATTCCGATGGCGGGATGATCGACCGCGCCTGGCCCTTCGACATCGTGCCGCGGGTGATTCCGCTGGATGAATGGACCCAGGTCGAAGCCGGCCTCAAGCAGCGCGTCAAGGCGCTCAACATGTTCATCGACGATCTTTACAACGAGCAGCGCATCATCAAGGACGGGGTGTTCCCGGCCGAGCTGCTCGAACAGTCGGTCAACTTCCGCCCGCAATGTGTCGGCATTCATCCGCCCAACGGCATCTGGGCGCACATCTGCGGCTCCGATCTGGTGCGCGACAAGGACGGCACGATCTATGTGCTGGAAGACAACCTGCGGATTCCTTCCGGGGTGTCCTACATGCTGGAGAACCGCAACGTCACCAAGCGGGTGATGCCTGAGCTGTTCGAGACCGGCCGCATCCTGCCGGTGGACGACTATCCGGCGCAGCTCTACGACATGCTCTGCGCGATGTCGCCGCGCAAGGACCCCAACGTGGTGGTGATGACGCCCGGCATCTACAACTCGGCGTATTACGAGCACGCCTTCCTCGCCCAGCAGATGGGGGTCGATCTGGTCGAGGGGACTGACCTCATCGTCGGCACCGACGACTGCGTGTATATGCGCACCATCGACGGGCTGGTGCGGGTGGACGTGATCTACCGCCGGGTGGACGACATGTTCATCGACCCCGAAGCCTTTCATCCGGACTCGGTGCTCGGCGTCAGCGGGCTGATCCGCGCCTGGCGCAATGGCAATGTTGCGCTGTGCAACGCGCCCGGCGCCGGGGTGGCCGACGACAAGGTGGTGTACGCCTACGTCCCCGAGATCATCCGCTACTACCTCGACGCCGAGCCGATTCTGGCCAACGTGCCCAGCTACCTGTGCATGAAAGACGAGGACCGCGAATACGTGCTCGCCAATCTCGACAAGCTGGTGGTCAAGCCGGCCAACGAATCGGGGGGCTACGGCATGCTGGTGGGGCCGCATTCGACCCCCGAGAAGCGCGCCGAATTCGCCGAGCTGATCAAGGCCGATCCGCGCAACTACATGGCCCAGCCGACGCTGAGCCTGTCGGTGTCGCCGACCCTCGCCGAGGGTGCGGTCGAGCCGCGCCACGTCGATCTGCGGCCCTTCATCCTGTCCTCCGGGCACGACACCTACGTCACCACCGGCGGGCTGACCCGGGTGGCGCTGGTCAAGGGCTCGCTGGTGGTCAATTCCTCCCAGG
>JAGRFO010000152.1 GCA_020446005.1 Rhodocyclaceae bacterium
GGCGCGCCCGACACCGTGCCGGCGGGGAAGGAGGCGCGCAGCACCGCCAGCGCGTCGAGCCCCTCGCGCAGCCGCCCCTCGACGTTGGAGACGATGTGCATCACGTGCGAGTAGCGCTCGATGGTGAACTGCTCGGTGACGCGCACCGAACCCACCGCGGCCACCCGGCCGACGTCGTTGCGCCCCAGATCGAGCAGTTGCACATGCTCGGCGCGCTCTTTCTGGTCGCCCAGCAGATCGTGTTCGAGCGCAACGTCCTCGTCTTCGTTCGCGCCGCGCGGGCGCGTGCCGGCAATCGGGCGCAGGGTGACCTTGTCGTCTTCGAGCCGCACCAGAATCTCCGGCGAAGCGCCGACGACGTGGAAGTCACCGAAGTTGAAGAAGAACATGTACGGCGAGGGGTTGAGCGTGCGGATCGCGCGATACAGCGCCAGCGGCGAAGCGGCAAACGGCTTGCTCATGCGCTGCGAGAGCACCACCTGCATCACGTCGCCCTCGACGATGTACTCCTTGGCGCGACGCACCGCCGCCTTGAATTCGGCCTCGCCAAAGCAGGACACCGCAGGCTGCGAGGCGACACGCACGTCGGCGGGAATGTCGACCGGCGCGCGCAGCAAGGCAACGAGTTCCTTCAGCCGCGCGCGCGCGCGGCCATACGCGTCGGGCGCACCGGGTTCGGCATACACCACCAGGGTGAGCTTGCCGGAGAGGTTATCGACGATGGCGATCTCTTCGGACAGCATCAGCAGAATGTCGGGCGTGCCGAGCGGGTCGTCGTGCTGCGCCCCGGCCAGGCGCGGCTCGATGTAGCGCACCGTGTCGTAGCCGAAGCAGCCGACCAGCCCGCCGGCCACGCGCGGCAGGCCGTCGCGCGGCGGCACCTGGATGCGCGCCATGAACTCGGCGACGAAATCGAGCGGGTCGATGTCGTCGCGTTGCTCGATCACCTGGTCGCCTACCCGCAACCGGACCGAGCGCGCGTGGGCTTCGATGCGCGTGCTGGCCGCCAGGCCGATGATCGAATAGCGGCCGAAGCGCTCACCGCCCTGCACCGATTCGAGCAGATAGGTGTAGGGCGCGTTGGCCAGTTTCAGGTAGATCGAGAGCGGGGTGTCGAGATCGGCGAAGGTCTCGACGGTGACCGGAATGCGGTTGTAGCCTTGCGCCGCGAGCGCGTTGAATTCAGCTTCCAGCATGGTGACTCCACAAAAAAATCAGACACTTTCAGACAGGGCGCGGGGCGGGCCCGCGGGGCATCAAGGCCATGACCGCCAGCCACGCGGGGGCACAGCGGTGCCGGCGTTGGCCGAGGCGATCTCCATTCGAAAGCTCAGGTTTGCGAGAGTCACGTGAATGCGCTTTGTTATGCCGAAAACGGCGGTTTCATGCGGGTTGCGGCGCGATCCGGGCGAGCAGGTCAGCGGCGCTCGATAGTAGCCCATCGCAATCGATAGTGTCCACCGGCGCCCCTTCGCTGTAGCCGTAGGTCATCAACAGCACCGGGCACCCCGCCGCGCGGGCGCTCAGGGCGTCGTTGGCCGAATCGCCCACCATCAAGGCTCGCGACGGCTCGACGCCGAGCTGGCGGCAAGCCAGTTCGAGCATCGCCGGGTGGGGCTTCTTGTGCGGCAGGGTGTCGCCACACACCACGGCGGCGAAGTAATCGGCCACGCCACACTTGGCGAGCAGGGGCAGGGTGAAGTCGGTGGCCTTGTTGGTGACGCAGGCCATCGGCACCCCGCGCGCTGCGAGTGCGGCGAGCAGTTCGACCACGCCGTCGAACGCCTTGGCGTGTACACCGTTGACGGCGTGATAGTGCCGCCGGAACACCGCCACCGCGGCCTCGCACGCGGCCGCGTCGGCCGTCTCGCCGAGACAGCGCGCCACCAGGTTCTCGATGCCCTTGCCGACGAAGCGGTGGATCTCGGCGCGGGTGCGCAGCGGTCGGCCCAGCTCGGCGAGCATGCGGTTGGCGGCGTCGACCAGATCGTCGATGGTGTCGAGCAGC
This sequence comes from Rhodocyclaceae bacterium, assembly GCA_020446005.1. Classification (GTDB taxonomy): domain Bacteria; phylum Pseudomonadota; class Gammaproteobacteria; order Burkholderiales; family Rhodocyclaceae; genus Nitrogeniibacter. The sequence continues at coordinate 2,009 of JAGRFO010000152.1, forward strand.
GTGCCGTCCAAATCGAACAGCACCGCGTCGACCGCAAACAGCCGGCTCACTCGCCGACCATCGCCAGTTGCGCGCGCAGGGCGGCGATGACTGAATCGTAGCGGTGGGGATCGCCGTCGCGCCCGGCGCCGAACACCGCCGAGCCGGCCACGAAAGTGTCCGCCCCGGCGCGGGCGATGTCGGCGATGTTATCGACCTTGACCCCGCCGTCGACCTCCAGCCGGATGTGGCGTCCGGTCTGCGCCGCGTAGGCGTCGAGCCGCGCGCGCGCCATGCGCAGCTTTTCGAGCGCCTCGGGGATGAAGGCCTGCCCGCCAAAGCCCGGGTTCACGCTCATCAGCAGCACCATGTCGAGCTTGTCCATGACGTGGTCGAGGTAGTGCAGCGGGGTGGCCGGGTTGAACACCAGCCCGGCCTGACAGCCGGACTCGCGGATCAGCCCGAGGGTGCGGTCGATGTGGTCCGAGGCCTCGGGGTGAAAGGTAATCAGGTTGGCGCCCGCCTTGGCGAAGTCGGGAATGATCCGGTCAACCGGGCGGACCATCAGATGCACGTCGATCGGCGCTTCGGTGTGCGGGCGGATCGCGTCGCACACCAGCGGGCCGATGGTCAGGTTGGGCACGTAGTGATTGTCCATCACGTCGAAGTGAATCCAGTCGGCGCCAGCCGCCACCACCTGACGGACCTCCTCGCCGAGGCGCGCAAAATCGGCGGACAGGAGACTGGGGGCAAGGCAGAACATGGCAACTCCGGGCGAGGTGATCCGACACCCCGCCATTCTAGCGCCGCCGACGCGCCGCCGCTTGCAGCCGCCGGCGGATTGGGCTTCAATGGATCGCACTCACCCCGCGACCGGCGCGCACCACGACCATGACCGACGACACCCCCCGCTACCACATCGACGTCTCCGCCGTCGGCTACTACCTGGCCGAGCAGTCCGAGCCGGACGAAGACCACTACGTCTTCGCCTACCGCATCACCCTGCACAACACCGGCACGATCGGCGCCCAGTTGGTGAGCCGTCACTGGATCATCACCGACGGCAACGGCGAGCAGCAGGAGGTGCGCGGCCTCGGGGTGGTCGGCGAGCACCCCGACCTGGCGCCCGGCGAACACTTCGAATACACCAGCGGCTGCGCCCTGCCCACGCCGGTCGGCTCGATGCGCGGCAGCTATCAGATGGTCGCCGCCGACGGCCAGCGCTTCGAGGCCGACATCCCCGAATTCGTCCTCACCCTGCCCCACGTCCTGCACTGACCCGCGCGCGATGTCGCTGCGCCACAGCTACACCCTGATCGCCCCGTTCTACGACGCGGCGCTCAACGCCGCCACCCGCCACGCCCGCATCCGCAGCCTCGCCCCGCTCAACGCCGAGCTCCCCGGCCGGGTGCTGCTCGCCGGGGTCGGCACCGGCCTCGACCTGCCGCACCTGCCGCCACAGCACGACTACGTCGGCCTCGACCTCACCCCCGCGATGCTCCAGCGCAGCCGCCGCCGTGCTGGCGCACTGCGCTACCAGCCGGTCCTTGGCAGCGCGCTGGCGCTGCCCTTTGGCGATGCCCGTTTCGACCATTGCGTGCTGCACCTGATCCTCGCCGTGGTGCCCGACCCCGCCCGCGCGCTGGGTGAAGCGCTGCGCGTCACCCGCCCCGGCGGCACGCTGTTGGTGTTCGACAAATTCCTCCGCCCCGGCCAACGCGCCTGGCTGCGCCGTGCCCTCACCCCGCTGTCGATGCGCATCGCCACGCGCATGGACGTGGTCTTCGAAACCCTGCTCGCGCAGACGCCCGACGCCTGTCTGGAACATGACGAAGCCGCGCTGGCCGGCGGCTGGTTCCGGCGTCTGCGGCTGCGCAAGCGCGCGGCGCGCTAGAATGGGCGCCGACCGCTCTCACCCACAGGACGTCCCATGGCCCGCCACACCAAGATTGTCGCCACGCTCGGCCCCGCCTCCACCGAACTGCCCGTGCTCGAACGCATGGTGCATGCCGGGGTGGATGTGGTGCGGATGAATTTTTCGCATGGCACGGCGGCCGACCACATCGCCCGTGCCGAGTCGATCCGCGAGGCCAGCGCGCGGGCCGGGCGGCCGGTGGGGATTCTGGCGGACTTGCAGGGGCCGAAGATCCGGGTCGGCAAGTTTGCCGACGGCAAGGTGACGCTGGCGCGCGACGCGGAATTCGTTCTCGACGCCACCTGCACGCTGGGTGACGACAAGCGGGTCGGGCTCGATTACCCCGATCTGCCGCAGGATGTGCGCAGCGGCGACACGCTGCTGCTCGACGACGGGCGGATCAAGCTGCGCGTGGAGAAGGTGCTGGGCAGCGCGATCCACTGCCGGGTCAAGGTCGGCGGCGATCTGTCCAACAACAAGGGCATCAACCGCCAGGGCGGCGGGCTGTCGGCGCCGGCGCTGACCGGCAAGGACATGGACGACATCCGCACCGCGGCCAAGATCGGCGTCGACTTCGTGGCGGTGTCCTTCCCCAAGAGCGCGGCCGACATGTACATGGCGCGCCAGTTGATGCGCGCCGCCGGCGGCAAGGCGCTGCTGATCGCCAAGATCGAGCGCACCGAGGCGGTGGCCAATCTGGAGGAGATTCTGGACGCCTCCGACGGCGTGATGGTGGCGCGCGGCGATCTGGCGGTCGAGGTCGGCGACGCGGCAGTGCCGGCGCTGCAGAAGAAGATGATTCGCGCCGCGCGCGACAAGAACAAGCTCACCATCACCGCCACCCAGATGATGGAGTCGATGATCTCCAGCCCGGTGCCGACCCGCGCCGAGGTCTCCGACGTGGCCAACGCGGTGCTCGACGGCACCGATGCGGTGATGCTGTCGGCCGAAACCGCGGCCGGCAAGTTTCCGGTCGAGGTGGTGGAGGCGATGTCGCGGGTGTGTCTAGAGGCGGAGAAATCCACCGAGGGCACGCTGGAGCGCGACGTGCTCAACCGCACCTTCACGCGCATCGACCAGTCGATCGCGATGGCCGCTATCTGGACCGCCTATCACCTCAAGGTCAAGGCCATCGCCTCGCTCACCCAGACCGGCTCGACCGCGCTGTGGATGAGCCGCCTCAACAGCGGCGTGCCGATCTACGCGCTCACCCCGGAGGTCAATGCGCGCAACCAGATGACGCTCTACCGCGAGGTCTATCCGCTGCTGATGTCGCAACTACACCAGGACCGCGACGTGCTGCTGTGGGAGGCCGAGCAGATCCTGCTTGATCAGGGGGTGGTCGAATTTGGCGACCTGATCGTGCTCACCATCGGCGAGCCGATCGGCACCTCCGGCGGCACCAACACCCTCAAGATCGTGCGCGTGGGCGAGCATCACGCCCCCGGCCACAGCGACTGACGCGCTCGGTCCGCAGTCACCGCCAGACCAAGGCCAAGGCATGCCCGCGTCCGCCCCGCCTGCCGTCGCGCCCGCGCTCAGCGCCGAAGCGCGCGACATCATCTACCGCAACATCCTCGCCCGCCGCGACGTGCGCAGTCAGTTCGTGACCACGCCGGTCGACGAGGCCGTGCTGGCGCGGATTCTCACCGCCGCCCATTTCGCCCCCTCGGTCGGCTTCATGCAGCCGTGGAGTTTCGTGCTGGTGCGCGACCCGGCGGTGAAGCAGCGGGTGCACGACGCCTTCAACACCGCCAACGCCGAGGCGGCGCAGATGTTCGACGGCGACCAGCGCGAAATCTACAAAACGCTGCGCCTCGAAGGCATTCTCGAAGCGCCAGTCAACCTGTGCATCACCTGCGACCGTGACCGCGCCGGGCCGGTCGTGCTGGGGCGCACCCACCTCAAGGCGATGGACCTCTACAGCACCGTGTGCGCGGTCCAGAACCTGTGGCTGGCGGCGCGCAGCGAGGGGCTGGGGGTGGGCTGGGTGAGCATTTTCCGCCAGTCGGCGATCCGCGAGATACTCCAGTTGCCCGAGCGCATCATGCCAGTGGCCTATCTGTGCATTGGCCACGTCAGCCATTTTCCCGACCGGCCGGAACTTGAATCGGCGGGCTGGCGCGCGCGCCTCGAACTCAAGGACTTGCTCCATTTCGACCATTGGGGTGGCGAGGAAGGCGAGTCCGCCGGACTCACCGCCGCGGTTCAAGACGCGCAGGCGCAGGCCGCGCGGGGCGCACTGCCGACGTGACGCGCGACACTCCACGATCCACCCCGGCACGGTAGAATCCCCGGCTGACGGATACAACCCATTTCAGGAGATTCACCATGCCGCTGGTATCAATGCGACAGCTGCTCGACCACGCCGCCGACAACGGCTACGGCCTGCCCGCCTTCAACGTCAACAACCTCGAGCAGGTGCAGGCGATCATGGAAGCGGCCAACAAAATGGACAGCCCGGTGATCATGCAGGCCTCCGCCGGGGCGCGCAAATACGCTGGCGAGGCCTTCCTGCGCCACCTCATCGACGCCGCGGTCGAAGCCTACCCGCACATTCCGGTGGTGATGCATCAGGACCACGGCCAGTCGCCGGCGATCTGCCTCACCGCGATGCGCTCGGGCTTCTCCTCGGTGATGATGGACGGTTCGCTGATGGAGGACGGCAAGACCCCGTCCTCCTATGAATACAACGTGGACGTGAGCCGCAAGGTGGTCGAGATGGCGCATTCGATCGGCGTCACCGTGGAGGCCGAACTCGGCTGCCTGGGCTCGCTCGAAACCGGCATGGCCGGCGAGGAAGACGGCATCGGCGCCGAAGGCGTGCTGGACCACAGCGCGCTGCTCACCGACCCGGACCAGGCCGCCGATTTCGTCAAGCAGACCGACTGCGACGCGCTGGCCATCGCCATCGGCACCAGCCACGGCGCTTACAAATTCACCCGCAAGCCCACCGGCGACATCCTCGCCATCGACCGCATCAAGGCCATCAACCAACGCATCCCCAACACCCATCTGGTGATGCACGGCTCCAGCTCGGTGCCGCAGGAGCTGCTGGCGATCATCCGCG
>JAGRFO010000013.1 GCA_020446005.1 Rhodocyclaceae bacterium
CCGTCCATGTACACCTGGCCGCCGTGGGCGTGCACGGTGTCGCAGATCTCGCGGATCGCGGCCTCGAACACGCCGTGGGTCGACGGGTAGGTGATCATCAGGCAGGCCAGATTGGCGGCGTGCTGTGCGGCCTTGGCCTTGAGGTCGGCCACATCGACGTTGCCGTTGTCGTCGCAGTCGACCACCACCACCTTCATGCCGCACATCTGCGCGGTGGCGGGGTTGGTGCCGTGCGCCGACTTGGGGATCAGGCAGATCGTGCGGTGGGTGTCGCCGCGGCTGTCGTGGTAGCGCCGGATCGCCAGCAGGCCGGCGTACTCGCCCTGCGCGCCGGAGTTGGGCTGCATGCTGATCTCGGCAAAGCCGGTGACCGCCTTGAGGTAGTCTGAGAGCGAGTCGATCATCGCCAGGTAGCCTTCGGCCTGCTCGATCGGGGCGAAGGGGTGGATGTTGCCGAAACGCGGCCAGGTGACCGGAATCATCTCGGCGGTGGCGTTGAGCTTCATGGTGCACGAGCCGAGCGAGATCATCGAATGGTCGAGCGCCAGATCCTTGTTCTGCAGGCGCTTGAGGTAGCGCAGCATCTCGTGTTCGGTGTGGTGGGTGTTGAACACCGGGTGAGACAGGATTGCGTCGCCGCGGCGCAGTGCGGCGGGCAGCGCGGCGCTGGCGGAACTCACCGAGGCGTCGAGCGCGTCGGCGTCGGCGCATTCGCCGGTGAGCAGGGTCAGCAAGGCCACCACGTCGTCGCCGTTGTGGGTCTCGTCAAAGGCCAGCCCGAGGGTGTCGGCGTCGACCTGGCGCAGGTTGTAGCCGGCGGCGCAGGCGACCTCCAGGAGTTCGGCACTCTGCGCGCCAGTGCGCACCAGCACGGTGTCGAAGAACACCTCGCTGACCAGCGTGAAACCGCGCTCACGCAGCCCGGCGGCCATCATCGCGGCGAGGCGGTGAATGCGCCCGGCGATCGTCGCCAGCCCCTGCGGGCCGTGATAGACCGCGTAGAAGCCGGCCATGTTGGCGAGCAGCACCTGCGAGGTGCAGATGTTGGAGTTGGCCTTCTCGCGGCGGATGTGCTGCTCGCGGGTTTGCAGCGCCATGCGCAGCGCGGTGTTGCCGCGGGCATCGACCGAGACCCCGATGATGCGCCCCGGCACGGCGCGTTTGTGCGCGTCGAGAGTGGCGAAAAACGCCGCGTGCGGGCCGCCGAACCCCATCGGCACGCCAAAGCGCTGGGCCGAGCCGAAGGCGATGTCGGCGCCCATTTCGCCGGGTGATTTCATCAGCACCAGCGCCATCAGGTCGCAGGCCACCGCCACCACCGCGCCCGTGGCCTTGAGCGCGCCGATGATGTCGGTGAGGTCGCGCACGCTGCCATCCTGCGCCGGATTCTGCAGCAGCGCGCCGAACACGTCGTGCTGCGCGGCGCTGTCGGCCGGGCCGAACACCAGCTCGAAACCGAACAGCGCGGCGCGGGTGCGCACCACGTCGATGGTCTGCGGCCAGGTGTTTTCATCCACAAAGAACGCATTGCTCTTGCTGCGCGAGACGCGCCGCGCCATGGCCATCGCCTCGGCCGCGGCGGTGGCTTCGTCGAGCAGCGAGGCGTTGGCCAGTTCCAGCCCGGTGAGGTCGATCACCATCTGCTGGAAGTTGAGCAGTGCTTCCAGTCGGCCTTGCGCGATCTCGGCCTGATACGGCGTGTAGGCGGTGTACCAGCCGGGGTTTTCGAGCACGTTGCGCAGGATCACCTTGGGGGTGTGGGTGCCGTAGTAGCCCATCCCGATCAGCGAGGACAGGACCTCGTTGCGCTCGGCCATCGCTTCGAGCTCCAGCAGTGCTTCGTGCTCCGGCATCGGCCCGGCCAGCGGCAGTGGCGCGTCGAGGCGGATCGTCGGCGGGACGGTCTGGTCGATCAGCGCGTCGAGGCTGTCGGCACAGATGGTACGCAGCATCGCCGCGACTTCCTCTGGGCAGGGGCCGATGTGGCGGGCGATGAAGGCGTCGCGTTGTTCGAGCGCGGCGAGCGGAGCGGCGTAGGGCGTGGTGGGCATGGCGTGAACGTCTCTTGAAGCGGGTGGGGCGGCCTCGGCAGCTTAGTCGGCGCCGGCGATGGCGGTGTAGCCGGCAGCGTCGAGCAGGGCGTCGGCGTCGGCCAGGTTGTCCGGCTTGAGCTTGAACAGCCAGCTCGCGTAGGCGTCGGCGTTGACCGATTCGGGCGCGTCGGCCACGTCCTGATTGGCGGCGATGATCTCGCCGCCGAGCGGGGCGTAGATGTCGGAGGCGGCCTTGACCGATTCGACCACCGCGCATTCTTCCCCAGCGGCGACGCTGCGGCCGGCTTCGGGCAGTTCGAGGAACACGATGTCGCCCAGCGCTTCCTGCGCGTGGTCGGTGATGCCGACGGTGACGGTGCCGTCGGCCTCGACGCGAACCCATTCGTGGGATTTGGTGTACTTGAGTTCTTCGGGGGTGTTCATCCAGCGTTCTCCAGTGGCGATGAGCGAGGTTTCAGGCGGCCGCGCGGGCGGGCCGAAAATCAGACGAGCGCCTTGCCGTGACGGGCAAAAGGCAGTTTGACGGCACGCGCCTTGAGGCGTTTGCCACGAATATCGACTTCCACCGCGTCGCCGGCTTCGATCGCCAGCGGCAAGCGCGCGAAGGCGATGGCTTTTTGCAGCGTGGGCGAGAAGCTGCCGCTGGTGGTCTCGCCCTCGCCGTGGTCGGTGAACACGGTTTGATGGGCGCGCAGCACGCCGCGGTCTTCGAGGATCAGGCCGAGCATCCGGCATCGGGCGGGGGCGGCTGCGAGCGCGGCGCGGCCGATGAAGTTGCGCGCCGGGTCCTTGAAATCAACCGTCCAGGCGAGGCCGGCGTCGAGCGGCGAGGTGGCATCGTCCATGTCCTGCCCGTAGAGATTCATGCCGGCTTCGAGGCGCAGGGTGTCGCGCGCGCCCAGCCCGCAGGGTGCGACGCCAGCGGCGATCAGCGCGTTCCAGGCGGCGGTGGCGTCGGCTGCCGGCAGGGTGATCTCGAAGCCGTCCTCGCCGGTGTAGCCGGTGCGGGCGATGAGCATGTCGCCGAGTTTGGCGCCGAAGAAGGGCTTGAGCCCGACACTGGCGGCTTCCGAACCGGGGAGAGCGTGCCAGGTCTTGGCGCGGGCATTGGGGCCCTGCACCGCGATCATCGCCAGGTCGCGGCGCGCGTCGAGGGTGACGTTGGCGCCCTGGGTGGCGATCTGCTTGCGCATCCACGCCACGTCCTTGTCGGCGGTGCCGGCGTTGACCACGATGCGGAAACGGTCGGCGGCGAAGTAGTAGACGATCAAGTCGTCAATCACCCCGCCTTTTTCGTTGAGCATGCAGCTATACAGGGCTTTGCCCGCCTCGGTGAGCTTGCTCACGTCGTTGGCCAGCAGGGTGCGTAGGTAGGCGGTGGCGCCCTCGCCGGTGAGGTCGAGCGCGAGCATGTGCGAGACGTCGAACATGCCGGCGTCGCTGCGCACGGCGTGGTGCTCTTCGATCTGCGAGCCGTAGTTGACCGGCATGTCCCAGCCCGCGAAATCGACCATGCGGGCGCCGGCGGCGAGGTGGGCGGCGTGCAGCGGGGTGTGCTGGGACATGCGAGATCTCCTTGTCGTACAAGACAGTGTAGGCAACAAAAAGGGGACGGCGCATTTATGGCGTCGTCCCCATCTGTCCGTTCTACCTGAGAGATTCCGTCGCGCTGACGGGTGCCCCTTCGGTGGATGCGCCAGCCCGCGGGCTCGCATCGCTCTCCAGATTTGTGATGTGTCGGCGGTCCTTTTGCCTGAGCGGTTCCGGGGGGTTACGCCTTCGGCGACTCACGGTAGAGTGCTCTCCCGCGCGACGGCGCAACGGTATCACCGGGCGGCGCGGCGGCGCAAGGCTTTGTTGCTATGATCGAAGTCATGAAACCCGCCCGAAGCCGTGAGTTCCTGATCCGTGGCCTGCGCTGTCACTGCACTTGCTGGGGTGACGAGGCCGCGCCGCTGCTGGTGATGCTGCATGGCTGGGGAGATGCCGGGGCGAGCTTTCAGTTCGTGGTCGACGCGCTGGCGCGTGACTGGCAGGTGGTGGCGCCCGACTGGCGCGGCTTTGGCGACAGCGACCGCGCGCCGGGCGGCTACTGGTTTCCGGACTACCTCGCCGATCTCGACGCGCTGCTCGCGCAGCTCTCGCCGCACGCGCCGGTGCCGCTGGTGGGACACAGCCTGGGCGGCAACGTGGCCTGCCTCTACGCCGGCATCCGTCCCGCGCGGGTGACGTCGGTGGTCGCCATCGACGCCTTCGGGCTGGCCGACCGGCCGGCGGAGGAGGCGCCGGGGCGCTACGAGAAGTGGTTGCGCGAGCAGTCCGCTGCGCCGCAGTGGCGCGACTACGACGACTGGGACGCCTTCGCGCGCCGGTTGCAACGGCAGAATCCACGCCTCGACGGCGCCAAGGCGGCGTTTCTGGCGCGCGTGCTTGGCCGCGCGCGCGACGACGGACGCATCGTGCTGGCCGCCGATCCGGCGCATCAGGGCGTCAACCCGGTGCTCTACCGCCGCGCCGAGGCCGAGGCGTGCTGGCGGCGGGTGCGCGCGCCAGTGTTGTGGATCGAGCCCGACGACATTGCCCTGCGCCGCCAGCTCGGCCTGAGCGAGGCGGCGATTGCCGCCGGCAAGGCGTGTTTTGCCGACTTCCGGGCGCATTTGATTGCTGACGCCGGTCATAATCTTCACCACGACGCGCCGCTTGAAGTGGCACGGCTGATTGACGCGTTTTGCCTTGCCTCCTGAATGAGAGACGCATGAAAGCGATGCCCTTGAACCCCGATCTGCACTGTCACTCGACCGTCTCCGACGGCTGGTTGGCGCCGGCCGAGGTGGTGGCGCGCGCGGCGGCCAACGGGGTCGATCTGCTGGCGCTGACCGACCACGACGAAACCGGCGGACTGGACGAAGCCGGCGCGGCGGCACGGGCGCTGGGGCTGGCCTTCGTGCCGGGAGTGGAGGTGTCGGTGTCGTGGGCGGACGAGACGGTGCATATCGTCGGGCTGGGGGTCGATCCGCTCAATCCGGTGCTCGACGCCGGTTTGCGTCAGGTGCGCTCGGGGCGCGACGATCGTGCCCGGCGGATGAGCGAGGCGCTGGCCGAGCGTGGCATTCACGGGGTGCTCGACGGCGCGCTCAAATATGCACGTAACCCGGCGCTGGTGAGCCGCGCCCATTTTGCGCGCTATCTGGTCGAGATCGGCTGCGCGCCCAACGCCGGCGAGGTGTTTCGCCACTATCTGGTGCGCGGCAAGCCGGGCTTTGTCGAAACCCAGTGGGCGCGGCTGGACGAGGCGGTGGGCTGGATTCGCGCCGCGGGCGGCATTCCGGTGGTCGCCCATCCGGGGCGCTATCGCCTCTCCGACGCGCAGCTCGAGGGGCTGCTCGCCGCCTTCGTGGACGCGGGCGGGCAGGGGCTGGAGGTGGTGTCGGGGTCGCATTCGGCGAGCAAAGTCGGTAAATTCGCCCGCTACGCGCGCCACTACGGGCTGCTTGCCTCGCGGGCCTCGGATTTTCACGGGGTCGGGGAGAGCGCCGTCGATCTTGGCCGCTGCGATCCCTTGCCGGCGGATCTGACGCCGGTGTGGGAACGATTGACCGACTACCTGAACTAGCACGGATTGCTTTATGGCCCAGTTCTTCGCCGTCCATCCCGGCTATCCCCAGCCGCGCCTGATGCGCCAGTCGGCGGAGATCATGCGCCAGGGCGGGCTGGTGGCTTTCCCGACTGATTCGGCCTACGCGCTGGGCGGCCACACCGGCGATGCGAAGCTGATCGAGCGCATCCGCAGCATCCGCAACGTCGACGCGCGTCATCACTTCACCCTGATGTGCCGCGATCTGTCGGAGATCGGCACCTATGCGCGGGTCGACAACGCGCAGTACCGCCTGCTCAAAGCCGTCACGCCGGGGCCCTACACCTTCATTCTGGAAGGCACCAAAGAGCTGCCGCGGCGGCTGCTCCACCCCAAGCGCAAGACCATCGGGCTGCGCATTCCCGAGCATCCGGTGGTGGCCGCGCTGCTCGCCGAGCTGGGTGAGCCGATCCTCACCTCGACCCTGCTGCTGCCCGATGACGAGACGCCGATGACCGATGCCGAGGACATCCGCGATCGCCTCGGCAAGCTGCTCGATCTGGTGATCGACGATGGCGGCTGTCCGGCCGAAGCGACCACGGTGATTGACCTCACCGACGGCACGCCGGTGCTGGTGCGCGAAGGGCGCGGCGATCTGGCCCCCTTCGGCCTGTAGCGCAGGGACGCTGCGGTGCTCTGTTACAATCCGCGGTTTTGACGCTGGCGCTTGATGGAAGATCTGATTTCCACCGTGGCGATCTGGGCCCTGCCCGTGATCCTCGCGATTACCCTGCACGAAGCCGCGCATGGCTACGTGGCGCGCCATTTCGGTGATCCGACCGCCGATCTGGCGGGGCGCATCACGCTCAATCCAGTCAAGCATATCGACCCGGTCGGCACCATTCTTGTCCCCGGCCTGATTCTGGCGCTGAGCGCGCTGGCCGGCGCGGGCGGCATGCTGTTCGGCTGGGCCAAGCCGGTGCCGGTCAATTTTTCGCGCCTGCGCCGGCCCAAGGCCGACATGCTGTGGGTGGCCGCCGCCGGACCGCTCGCCAACCTGGCGATGGCGCTGGGCTGGGCGGCGCTGCTCAAGCTGGCGTTCGCGATGCCCGAGAGCGACTACAGCCTGCCGATGGCGAGCATGGCCGAGGCCGGCATCACCATCAACCTGATCCTGATGCTGCTCAACCTGATTCCGATCCCCCCGCTCGACGGCGGGCGCATCGCGGTCAGCCTCCTGCCGGGGCCGCTGGCGTGGAAGTTCGCGCGGCTGGAGCCGTATGGATTCCCGATCCTGATCGTCCTGCTCGTCACCGGTCTGCTGGGCCGGATTCTTGGCCCGTTGATCGGGATTTTCAGTTATTTTCTAGCTCTCCTTTTCGGATTCTGAGTTCAAAAATGTACGCCGAACGCGTTCTCTCCGGCATGCGCCCGACCGGTCGTCTGCATCTGGGCCACTACCATGGCGTGCTCAAGAACTGGGTCGATCTTCAGGCCGAGTATCCGTGCCTGTTTTTCGTGGCCGACTGGCACGCGCTGACCACCAACTACGACAGCCCGCTGGTGATCGAGGAGAGCGTGTGGGACATGGTGATCGACTGGCTTGCCGCCGGCGTCGATCCCACCCAGGCCACCATCTTCATCCAGTCGCGGGTGCCCGAGCATGCCGAGCTGCACCTGCTGCTGTCGATGATGTGCCCGCTCGGCTGGCTGGAGCGGGTGCCGACCTACAAGGATCAGCAGGAAAAGCTCACCGACAAGGATCTGTCGACCTACGGTTTTCTCGGCTATCCGCTGCTCCAGTCGGCCGACATCCTGATCTACCGCGCCGACAAGGTGCCGGTGGGCGAGGATCAGGTGCCGCACGTCGAGCTCACCCGCGAGGTGGCGCGTCGCTTCAACCATCTGTATGGCCGTGAACCGGGTTTCGAGGACAAGGCGCTGGAGGCGATCAAGAAGCTGGGGCGCAAGCGCGCCAAGCTCTACGAAGAGCTGCGCACCCGCTATCAGCAGGAGGGCGAGGACGCCGCGCTGGAGCGCGCCCAGGCGCTGATCGACGATGCCCAGAGCTTGTCGCTGGGGGATCGCGAGCGGCTCTACGGCTTCCTTGAAGGCGGCGGCAAGATGATCCTCGCCGAGCCGGCCGCCTTGCTCACCGCGGCTTCGCGCATGCCGGGGCTGGACGGCCAGAAGATGTCCAAGAGCTACGGCAACACCATCTCCCTGCGCGAAGACGCGGAATCGGTGACCAAGAAAATCCGCACCATGCAGACCGATCCGGCGCGAGTGCGGCTGACCGATCCGGGCGATCCGGAAAAGTGTCCGGTGTGGCAACTGCACCAGATCTATTCCAATGACGCCACGCTGGAATGGGTGCAGACCGGCTGTCGCAGCGCCGGCATCGGCTGTCTCGAATGCAAGCAGCCGGTGCTCGATGCGATCCAGAAAGAGCAGGACGGCATGCGCGAGCGTGCACAGCCTTATCTCGACGACCCGTCGCTGGTGCGCAGCATCGTCGCCGACGGTTGCGAGCGTGCCCGCAAGCTGGCGCAGGAGACCATGCGGGACGTGCGCGATGCGATGGGCCTCGGCTACAGCTGAGCGCGGCTGCGCATTGGTCACACCATGAACGCCCCGGACTCGTGCCAGACATTGCCGCTGGCGCCGGTGGAGACGCCGGCGCAGCTTGCCGCGGTGGCCCGTCTGTATGGCGAGCCGCTGCTCGAAATGCCGGTCGATCTGTATATTCCGCCCGAGGCGCTGGAGGTGATCCTCGAAGCCTTCGAGGGGCCGCTGGATCTGCTGCTCTACCTGATCCGCAAAGCCAATCTGAACATCCTCGACATCCCGATGGCGCCGCTCACCGCGCAGTATCTGGCCTACGTCGAGGCGATGCGCAGCCACAATCTCGAGCTGGCGGCTGATTATCTGTTGATGGCCGCGACCTTGCTGGAGATCAAGTCGCGCATGCTGCTGCCGCGTCCGCCGCGGGCGGTGGACGAAGAAGTCGATCCGCGTGCAGAACTGGTGCGTCGCCTGCTAGACTACGAGCAGATGAAGCTCGCTGCGGCCAGACTCGACGCCACGCCCCGGGTCGAGCGTGATTTTGAATGGGTCGGGGTGTTGGTGGCAGAGAAGCTCGTCGAGTGCCACCCCGAGGTCAGCCTTCATGACCTGCAGTTGGCCTGGTTGCGGATTGTCCGTCAGGCCCGGTTGACCCAGCACCACCATATCCGCAAGGACAGCCTCTCGGTGCGCGAGCACATGAGCCGCATCCTGCGCAGCCTGCAAGGCGGCGCGTATGTGGTCTTCGACAGCCTGTTCGACGCGGCCGAAGGCGCGCCGCATCTGGTAGTGAGTTTTCTCGCGGTGCTCGAACTGGTGAAGGAAAAACTGGTGCACGTGACGCAGAACGCGGCATTTGCGCCGATTTACGTCAAGCTGAACGATGCAGGAACCGAGCACGCCTGAAGGCTACAAGCGGGTGCTGGAAGCGGCTTTGCTTTCGGCCAGCGCGCCGCGCCCGGTCAGCCTGTTGCGGCGCCTGTTCGCCGACGACCCGGGGCCCGAGATGGTGCGTCGCCTGCTCGACGAATTGCGGCAGGAATGGCGAGAGCGCAGCGTCGAGCTGGTGCAGTCGGCCTCCGGCTGGCGCTTTCAGACCCGCGCCGAGATGCAGGTGTTTCTGGACCGGCTCAAGGACGACAAGCCGCCGCGTTATTCGCGCGCGGTGCTCGAAACGCTGGCG
>JAGRFO010000153.1 GCA_020446005.1 Rhodocyclaceae bacterium
TGTCGCGGCAGGACTTGTCGCGCAGATCCTTGGCCATGTTGACGCGCTCGGCGTACTGGCGAACGGTGGCGCGGTCGGAGCCGCCCTTGAACAGGTTGTAGTTGAGCACCAGTTCGACCACCTGGTCGCCGTGCCGCCCATCGACCCCGTCGGTGTTGTAGTCCACGCTCTGGCGCGCGCGCAGGTCGATGCGGGGGCGGAAGGCGGCATCCTTGCCCTTGGCCTCCTGACCGGCGGCGCGCACATTCTCGACCGCCGCATGAAAGGCCGGATGGCCCTCGTAGGCCAGCCGCAGCGCCTCCAGCGGGTCGTCCGGGATGCCATCGCTGATACGCGTCATCGGCGCCAGCGCGTCGGCGGGCAGTTCGCCGACGATACGCTGGTAGCGCGCGGTCACGTCGTGCAGATTGGAGGCTTCGGTGAGCAGATTGGATTCCGCCAGGGCAAGGCGGCCGGCGGCCTGCTCGAAATCCACCCGGCGACCCACTCTGGCGCTGACGCGCGCTTCGATCTGGTCGAACACTTCCTTGTGACGCAGGAAATTCTCACGCGCCAGCTCGGTCAACTCACGATAGCGCAGCACGTCGGCGTAGGCCTTGACGGCCTCCAGCGCGATGTCTTCCGAGGCGCTGATGACCTCGAAGTAACGGGTCAGCGTGGCGTGACCGAGGCGCGCCACCTCGCTACGCGTGGCAAAGCCGTCGTAGACCATCTGGTTGAGCGACAGCGTGGCACCGCGGCGGGTGTAATTGCGGTCGGCGACGCCCGGATCGCTCTGGCGCTCGCGGCCGATGCCGGCGGTGAGGTCCACTCGCGGGTAATAGCCACCGCGCGCCACTTCCTGCTCTTCCTGCGCGGCGCGGAAGGCGTGCCAGCTGGCCTGCACCTCCGGATTGGAGATCACCGCACGCTGCACAGCCTCCTGCACCGTGGCCGCGGGGGCAGCCAGCGCAAGGGGAGAAGTACTCAGCAAAACAGCCAGCAGAACGGAACGGACGGGACGGGTCATGGGCTCAATAATCAGTCGGGAGGACCGTAATTTGTTAGCGGGGTAGGCGTCCGGCCAAATCCGGCGCTCCCCATAATGGGCCGGATGTTAACCGCGCGCACATCAAAAAACCGTAAAAAAGTTGTGATCCAGCAATCACTTATACGCCCCCCTCACCTTGATGCACACTTTTGGCACGCATTTTGGCGCGCGCCACGGGGCGAGTGTTGCTAGCGAACCATCATACCGTGCCGGGCGGCTTCCTTCGAGTTTTGCGACGATACCCTGCAAGGCGGGTGATCGACGCCCTGCTGGGTCTGGCGTTCGGCGCGCTATTCACACTGCTGACCAACGCGCACCCCGGGCTGGACCGGGTGGAGGCGACCGCCCGTGCGCGTTATGACGCCGCCGTGGTCAGCCGGGTGCGCGACTGGCGTGCCACGCTGGTCGAATTGCAAAGCACCCCGGAAACCGAGCAACTCACCCGAACCAACCGCTACTTCAACCGTCAGTTGCAGTTCCTCGACGACGTGGTGGTGTGGCGCAACAAGGACTACTGGGCGACCCCGCTCGAGACCCTCGCCAAGCGCGCCGGCGACTGCGAGGATTTCGTCATCGCCAAATACATTTCACTGCGCCTGCTTGGCGTGCCCGACGAAAAATTGCGCCTGATCTACGTGCGCGCCAGAATGGGCGGCGAATACAGTTCCCTGAGCCAGGCCCACATGGTGCTGGGCTACTTTGCCACCCCCACCGCGGAGCCGCTGGTGCTGGACAACCTGATTGGCGACATCCGACCCGCCTCGCAGCGCCCCGACCTGTACCCGGTGTTCAGCTTCAACAGCAGTGGCCTGTGGGTGCGGGGCGCCAGCACGGCGAGTGCCAGCTCGACCGAACGCCTCTCGCGCTGGCGCGATCTGGTCGCCCGCATGCGCGCCGAAGGATTCGAACAATGATCGCCGGATTCACCACGAGGACTCCGCCATGTCCCTGATCAAACAACTGTGGCTCGCCATTCTGGTTGTCACGCTCGCCGCCTTCAGCGGCAGCCTGGTCATCTCGACGCTGTCCGCCCGCGCCTACCTCGAAAGCGAGCTGAACCTGAAGAATCACGACAACGCCACGGTGCTGGCGCTGGCGATGACCCAGCTCCCCAAGGACGCCACCACGGTGGAATTGCTGCTCGCGGCGCAGTTCGACAACGCCCACTACGACTTCATCCGCCTCACCGACCCGTCGGGCCAGACCGTTATCGCCGAACGCCTGCGCGACCCCCGCGCCGCCGGTCAGAGCGACGCGCCCCGCGTGCCCGACTGGTTCAAGCGCCTGATCCCCATCGACTCCGCCAGCGGGCAAGGCTTCGTGAGCGACGGCTGGAACGCCTTCGGCACCCTGACCCTGCGCAGCCACACCGACTTCGCCTACGCCAGCCTGTGGTCCGGCTCGCTCCGCTTGCTGCTGTGGTTTGCCATTGGCGCGGGACTCATCGGCGCGCTCGGCACGCTCCTGCTGCGCGTCATGCTGCGCCCGCTCGACGAGGTGGTCGACCAGGCACGGGCCATTGGCGAGCGCCGCTTCATCACCACCGAGGCACCGTCCACCCCGGAATTCGCCACCGTGGTCAAGGCCATGAACACCCTCAGCGAGCGGGTGCGCGGCATGCTGGCCGAGGAGTCGGCGCGGCTGGAGCATCTGCGCCGCGCCATCCAGCACGACGCGGTCAGCGGGCTGCTCAACCGGGAACATTTCCTGGCCCGCGTCGACGCCACCCTGGAGAGCGACACCGCGCCGGCCGGCGGCGCGCTGGCGATGGTTCGCCTGACCCACCTGATCGCCCTCAACGAGGAACTCGGCCGCGCCACCACCGACGAGCTGCTGCGCAAGCTGGCCGACGGACTGAACGCGCTCGAACAGGGCGAGGGGTGGACCATCGGCCGCCTCAACGGCACCGACTTCGCCCTCCTCGCACCAGACGCGAGCGACCCGCAGCGGCTGGCGCAGGCGCTGGCCGAGCGACTCGACCTGGCGGTGGGCAACAGTCTGCCGGAAGGACGTCGCAACCTGCCGGTCGGAATCGCCTGCTATCAGCGTGGCGATCCGCTGCCGCAGCTGCTGGCGCATGGCGACGTGGCCCTCACCCGCTCGGAGTCGATGGAAGGCAACCCGCCCCAGATCGAGCAGGTCAACCCGACCGCCCGGCCCGCCACCGATCTGGCCGGCTGGCGCGGTCTGATCAGCGAGGCGCTGGCGCTTGGCCGCTTCAGCCTGGCGCAGTTCCCGGTGCTGGGGCGCGATGGCGAGCTGCTCCACGTCGAAGCGCCGGTGCGCATGCGTCACCCCCGCCAGGAGATGATCATGACCGCCGGCGACGTGCTGCCGTGGGCCACCCGCTGCGGGCTGCTGCCGCTGATCGACGAGGCGGTGATCCGCCACGCCTTTGCCCTGCTCGAACTTCAGCCGGCGCCGGTGTGCATCAACCTGTCAGCTGAGTCGATGTGCCACGCCGACACGGTGAGCCGCCTCGCGGCCCAGCTCAAACGCTATCCGGAGGCTGCGCGACGGTTGTGGATCGACCTGCCCGAACATGCCGCCTTCCGCCACAGCACCGAATTCCGCGCGCTGTGCCGGGAGATCAAACCGCTGGGCTGCAAGGTCGGGCTGGAGCACGTCGGCCAGCAAATCTGCCACATCGGCGAGCTGCACGACGTGGGCCTCGATTACCTCAAAATCAGTGCCAGTATGGTGCGCAACATCCACCGCAATCCGGGCAACCAGACCTTCCTGCGCGGGCTGGCGACAATCGGCCACACCATGGGCTTGCTGGTGATCGCCGAAGGGGTCGGCAACGAAGAGGAATACGCCCAGCTGGTGGCGCTGGGCTTCGACGGCCTGACCGGGCCGGGGGTGCGCCACGGCACGGACTGACCGGGCGCGACCCCTTACAGCGGGTCGTCGCCGTCGAGCAGGTTGAGCACGTCGCGCGCCTCGCGCATCGAGCGTCGCTCCATGAGCTTGACCTGCGCGGCCTGGGGCAAATCGGTAAACCGGATCACGTCGCGGCTGACCAGCAGGTCGATCACGTCTTCGAGCACGCGCACCAGGCGCAGATCGGAATCGGCGAGCGGGTCGGCACCCATCAGCGCGCGCGAGAACCCGCTCACCGCCGGATCGCCGGGCGACATGGCCTCGGTATGCCAATCGTCCTGCGTCAGGCTCACCGACTGGACCCGCCCTTCTTCGTCACGTTTCACAAACACCATGCTGGCTCCTCGCGCCCGCCCCCCCCGGACACGCCGGCGGGCGGGGATTGGTCATCATCAGTCGGTAATCAACTTGCCCTTGGACAGCAGGTCCTGAATGATCTGCTGGTCGGTGCTGAGCCCCCCGCTGAACATGTTGACCCCATCGAGCACGATGGTGGCGTCTTCATTGCCGGCGCTGTAGCCGCCGGAGAATCCGCCGGTGCTGCTCACATGCACCACGGTGTCGGCGCCGGACTGCTCGAAGTGCAGGTAGTTCTCCAGGTTGCCGGGGTTGGTGCCGGTATGCGATTCGCCCTGCAGCAGATCGCGCAGATCGAGCGTGTCGCCGCCCGAGCCGGCCGACGCGGTGTCGAAATCGGTGATGTGATCGACCGCGGGCGACCCGCCGGTGCCGCGATCGGCCAGCGACCACTCGAACACGTCGGCCCCCAGCCCACCGGTGAGGATGTCATCGCCGGCGCCACCGCTGAGCACATCATTGCCGTCGCCACCGTCGAGAGTGTCGTCCAGGCCGGTCCCGATCAGCACGTCGTTGCCGTCACCGGCATCGAGGGTCGCGCCTGCCACCGGCTCCGGCGCGGCGGTCACGCTGGCCGTCGCGGCCGCGCCGCCACCGCTGGCACCGTAGGTCACCGTCTGGGTGGAGCCGTCGCTGAAGGTCACCGTGAATTGGACGCCGCGCGAGGCGAAATCAGCCCCCGTGTTGCTGCCAAGGCTGCTGGTATCGACCCCGAAGTGCATCGAATCCCCGGCGGTGAATGTCCCCGTGGCGAAATTGATCGTCATGGTCGAGGAATTGTCGGGCGCGGAAATGCTGATATCCGAACCGCTCACCCCGCTCAGCGTCCCCAGGGTGGGCCCGTAGGAGCCGCCGCCAGCGGTGTTGAAAACGGCATTGCCATCCGAGCCGGCTTGCAGGTCGATGACGACTTGAGTGACCGAGACGCCCGCCACCACGCTATCCACGCTGAAGGCAAACTGGTTGGCCCCGCCGGACGAGCCGGTGCTGCCCGAGGCCACCGAGCCGCTGAGGCTGTTGGTGCCGGGCGATGCGTCGGTGGTCCGCCCGATCAGCTTGTCGGGGCCATCCGTCCCGGTCACGGTGCCGGCGCCGATGATCACGTTCATCTGATCGACCGTCACGTTCATGGTCGAGGACGAAGTATCGCCGTCCATGTCGCGCACCGTGTAGTCCAGACTGACGCCCGCGGTGGCCGGATCGACGCCGGTCGGGACATCGTAGGTGTAGGCCCCGGTGAGGATGTTGATGGTCAGTTCGCCGCCGCTGGTGGTGGTGATGGTCAGCGTGTGCGAGCTCGCGTCGTAGCTCGACCGGTCGGTGCCCGTCACGGTGAAGCTGTTGCCGGCCGGATCGTAGGCGTAGGTGGTGCCCTCGGCCACCAACGACTCGAAATAGCCGCCGTCGGCACCGAGCAAGCTGGTCGAATCGACCGAACCGGAGGTGTGCAGGAAGCCCGACGTCGAACCCGCCACCGTGGCCCCCAGCACATCATCAAGCTGGGCAAAATCGGTCACCAGCACCGCGTCGGTATTCTGTCCGGTCACCCCGTTATAGGCGATCGGATCGAGGGAGCTGGTGCTGGACAAGCCGCTGCCGACCCCGATCGAGAAGGAATTGATCCCGTTGTCGTAGAGGAAATCGCTCCACTGCGACTCTTCCGTCGAATCGACCGAGTGGGTACCGGTCGGCTCGCCGTCCGAGAAGAAATAGGAAATGTTCTGGCCACCGGAAATGGACCCGGAATCGTCAAAGGCATTCACCGCGGCGTCCAGCGCATCGTCGTAGTACGTCCACCCCCCGGCACTGACACTCGCCAGCGCGGCGCGCGCATCGGCCACGCTCATCCACGTCGCCCCGACGGCATTGGCACCAGTCGAGAAGGTCACCAGCCGCACCGCCACATCGCCGAATTCATCGTAGCGATCGAGCAACGTATTGATCGATGCCACGGCACTGGCGAGCCGGGTGGTCCCGTTGACGCCATCGGCGGTGTTCATGCTCCCCGACACATCAAGCACAATGAGCAGGTTGGTGTTGAGCGTGGACAAGGACTGCGTATGGGTGGGCAGATCGCTCGGCGCGTCGTCTTCGACGCTCACCGTGATGGCGCCCGTACTGGTGTTCCCGCCATCGGAGACCGAGACCGTCAGGTCAAAGGACAGCACATTCTCGCCACCGCCGTCCGGGTGGTCGATGGCCTTGGACAGGGTGACGGTGTAGTCCCCGTTCGAATCAATGGTGGCGCGCAGCACCTCCCCATCCGCTGTAGAACCGATCAGCGGCGACCCGGCCGTGCCGCTGCCACTCCAGGTGACAGTCAGACCACCGGAAGTGATGCCCGACGGACCGGACAGGGTCACCGACTCCGCACCACTGACATTGGTGATACTGACCGAGCCGGTCTGCGTGACCAGATCCGTGGTATCCACCGGCGTACCGGTCGAATCCGCCAGCCCACCAGCCAGCCCCTCTTCCGACACCGACACCGCCGAGATCCCGACAACCGGCACCTCATTGGCCCCGGCGATGCTCACCGTCAG